>JBBQQG010000021.1:0-18148 GCA_038216175.1 Saccharimonadales bacterium (SeqCode) | reverse complement strand
GCACCAACCATAAGTACTTTGACCTCAGTATATCGGGGGCGTACTTTAACAATCAACTTTCGAATTAAAGAAAGAAATTGACAAGATGTATTACAATTGTTAAAATGTAATACATGACATACGACACAACAGTTACGAGTAAAGGTACTATTACTATTGCGGCACCACTGCGTAAAGCACTTGGACTCCGAACTGGCCAAAAATTAACGCTGGCTCTTAATAGTGATAATCAAATAGTTCTTAACGCGGGTACTGATATCAAAGCTTTTGAAGCGACAAGAGCAAGGATAACAAAGAATATACCGAATCATCTCAAAGGACTTTCAGGAGACTCGTTGCGCCAAGCTGCAGCCAAAGCTTGGGTAGCGGGACATGATAACTAGCTTAGATACCAACGTGGTCTTACGTTTCATTTTAGATGATGTACCGGAGCAGACAGAAAAAGCAACTGAGATAATCACCAAAAATAAAGTATACGTAACTGACGTTGTTACCGTTGAGGTTATCTATGTTTTGGAAAAAGTCATTGGGCTTACTCGTCAGGATTTAACTAAACTTGTGACCGATTTCCTTGGTTTTTCAAATGTTGTACATAACCCCTACTTTTTGTTGAATGCTGTTAGTCTTTACGAACATCACCCTTCGCTTTCAATCGTTGATTGCTATGCATCTGCCGAAGCTGAGGCATACAATAATAAGCTAGTGACATTTGATCAACGATTGGTGAGCAAAGGCGGAAAACACGTAAAAGCCCTTTAGCAGTTTCGTTAAATTAAATCGCCTGATAAATTGTATATCTGAGCCAGTTTTTCTAGTTTTGCGTTATTGAGTTGCTCTGATACAGATGTTTGTAATATGTCAACGATGATACACCAAGCATAAGCATTTATGCGCAGATTTTATAGTGCAAATTGACTGATATAAATAATATGGTATTATATGTTGTGTGAGTAATGAAAAGTCAGTTGAAAACGAACATGGTGTATTACGTAGAAGTTTCGAAGCTCTTCCTCGAGCAGCGAAGGTTCTTGGCATCACTGCACTTGGAGGACTGGTTGGGTATGCTAGCATGAAAGGTATTGATGCTATTTTAATACCCTCAAACATTGATTCCCAAATACTGACAACTGCCGAAATAGCCAATACACTCTATGTTGGCATAATGGCCGGTCTTGTTGCTGAAATATTGAGTGATAGTTAGGCTGGTCTAACCCCCAGCTCTACCTAATGAAGCATGTACTCCTGAAACAGCCTATCTAATATTTTCCTGCATCTCTACACCTCATCATAAATTAGGTGTAGACTTTTAACCACTAGCAGCACTAATCTTTATTAACATTTATAATATCGATCGGATTATAGATCTCATTGATATGAAAGTTTATAATATTTGAGAATTGCAGTTTATACTCAAAGACAATGCTTATGTTAAGAGAACAAATCGACAACCAAGAAGGATTTAGCCATATTTTGGTGGTGCTATTAATTGTAGTAGTAATTGGTACTATTGGCTTCGTGGGATACACAGTGGCTAAAAAAACTAGTAAAAGCCAAACATCCCACTCTTTGAATACATCCGATACTGGTAACAGCTCAGAGCAAGCCCGACAACAACTGTTCGGGTCGTGCAGTGGCAGTGGTTCGGTTAAACTCAGTGTCCTGCCGATGAAAGCAGGCGACGTGAGTAGTATTATCCCGTACGGACTTATGGTGAACGAGCATGTAACACCGATTGACCATCAATATTTTGCCCCTGCCAGGTACGACTCCCCTCGAGACGCATACGAAGTACGGGCACCTGCAGATGGATATATCACTGACATAGAGCACCGCACGTCGGGCGGAGGCAGTTTTTACAACAATAAAGCTCCTGATGAGTACCGAGTAGTCATATCTTATACCTGTACTTTCGGCAGTTATTTCGACCTACTCACCAGCCTTACACCAAATATAAAATCTCAGATTAATGGTGATCGCGCCAGTGTTCACATTGCAGTCAAAGCAGGCGACGTTATTGGTCATATTGGCGGACAAACGCTAGATTTTGCAGTCTGGGACACTACGAAGACGTTAAGCGGATATGTAGTCCCAGATCATTACAAGGGTGAACCCTGGAAAATTCATACAGCAGATCCGCTCGATTACGTTACCCCGGAGCTTAAAACCCAGATGCTCGCACTCAATCCACGCAAGATTGAGCCACGTTCGGGTAAAATCGATTACGATATAGACGGTAAGTTATCTGGAAACTGGTTTGTTCAAGGCTATGGAGGGTACACTGGCAATGGCCAAAACGATCCAAATAATTGGAAAAATCATCTCGCTTTCGCACCAAACAACTATGATCCAACCTTCTGGGAGGCATCAATAGGTAGCTGGGGTAGCAATGCTCAGCAATTCGGACTCAGCCCAGCTGCAATAGTTCCGACAAACGTGGGTGTTAGCTCAGGTTTAGTCAAGTACGATTTGTTGCCATTCCAACAACTAATTGATGGCAAAGCGTCAGACGGCAACAGTACTACTATCACTGGCAATCAGACAATAACCTTCAGGGTAAACAATCAGCCACAGGGGTGCCTGCTTGCACAGTTGACAAGTGATCGTATACTCAAAGTTGAAACAATTGTTGGTAAAGCGTGTTCGCTCGTGTCTTCATTTGATAGTTCCGCGAAAATCTATGAGCGTTAATTTTTAAATCAGCAAGGGTGAGGTTTATTATTCGATCATGATGCAGTAAAAACCAATATTCTGAGTATTTGATGAAACGCTGCATAGACTATGCGTGTAACGCCCGACGTGTACCTACTTAAGAATAATTCTGGAGAGGGCTCGTCCAAAAACTTTCATCTAACTTATAACTTCATTAATTATTCGGTGTAAATTTTATTAACTTTTTGACCAATCAAAAGTACTTTTACCTAAGTAGAATATTTTTTTATTAAGCTATAATCATTCAGATGGATTACGAGATACTTGAATTTAATAAACAAGCTGTATTTCGAGAGTGGCTTATGATAAACAGTCAGACAGTAGCTGGCATTTGGCTTAGAATATATAAAAAAGATTCTGGTGTTTTTTCTGTTAACTACGCACAAGCTTTGGATGAAGCTCTGTGCTTTGGTTGGATTGATGGGCAGAAGAAAAGCTACGATAAGCTTTCATTTTTGCAAAAATTTACTCCACGACGTCCTCGTAGTACGTGGTCTAAGAGAAATACTGAACATGTTAATCGACTAATAAAGGCTGGTTCAATGACGGAAACTGGATTATTAGAAGTTGAAAAGGCCAAAGTGGATAAGCGATGGCAAGCAGCCTACGACGCTCCTAGTGATATGCAGGTCCCTGTCTATTTCCTTAAAGAACTTAGTAAACATCCAAAAGCGGAGGAATTCTATAACGGACTTAATAAAACAAACAAATATGCTATCGCTTGGAGCCTGCAGACTGCTAAAACCGAAGCGACTCGACTGCGTCGTACAGTAAAGCTTATGGCAATGTTAAATGAGGGCAAGAAGCTTCATTAAGTCGAAATCCTATTCCTAACTTGGTATAATTCTTAATCTTAATGCGTTCTAATATTCGATATCTGACATGTCTCTTATTTGTTAAACTAAAGTATATGACAGAGTCAATAAAGTCTAGTGAACTTGGTAACAATTCGGTCTCCATAGTTAAAGCTACTGCTAAAGACGCAGAGGCCGTATCTGAATTACTCCGACAAACCTGGCTTGCAACATATCCAAATGCTGATGCCGGCATAACTAAAGAAGAAATAATTCTTCGCACCGATGGTGAGAATGGTGAGCGTATACCACAAAATATAGAAAATTGGCGTAAAAGAATTGAAACTGATGATGGATCAGTAGCAGTATTTGTAGCTCGTATTGATGGCAATGTGGTTGGTATGACAGCACCTTGCATTATTGAAGGAAAGCGGCGAATTGGGGCCATGTATGTGCACCCCGAGATCCAAGGCAAAGGAATCGGTAGCCAACTTATGGACAAAGCTCTAGAATGGCATGGTGACCAAGAAGACATTTACTTGCTTGTTGCTAGTTATAATCAGAAGGCTATAGATTTCTATCGACGCTATGGTTTTGAACAGACGGATGCTGCAGTTATTGATGAGGGTGATGTATATGGAAATACCCATATACCAGAAATAGAAATGATACGAAAAGCAGTGATTGATTAAACTACCAGATGCTTTAAAAATACTACAAATTATGATCTCACCGGATAGCAAATATGTTCAAATGTATATTTTTGAAACAAATATATTAAAGTGTAGCTGATAAAATATTCCATTTTTTGATTGAACTTCACAGACAAATAAATTCATCTAAGCATAAAATGTTATTACTATCTAAATTAGGAGGTTAGTGGTTGATGAGAAAAATTACAGTATTGGAATTTATGACATTAGATGGTGTGATGCAGGCACCAGGTGGACCGGAGGAAGATCCAACTGACAGTTTCAGGTTTGGTGGTTGGCAGGCACCCTACGATGACGACCTCGTGGGTGAGGTGACCCAAAAAGAGTTAGCTCAATCAGTAGAGTATCTGTTGGGTCGTAAAACTTTTGAGATTTGGGCCGACTTTTGGCCTAAACATTTAGATATCTGGCCAGGTATCAACGATCGTATGAAATATGTTTTATCCTCGACGATAAAAGAGACAGAATGGCAAAACACTGAATTTATCCAGAACATCGAGCATATCAGGAGACTTAAAGAATCAGACGGTCCTAATATTCAGGTATGGGGGAGTAGCAAACTCGTGCAGCTACTGGTAGAGAACGACATGGTAGATGAGCTTAGGCTCATGACGTACCCGTTGATTCTTGGTGAGGGAAAGAAATTGTTTTCTGATGGCGCAAAGCCAGCCGCTTATACTCTTACCGGGAGTTCAGTTGGAGCGAGCGGTGTGATTATTGCTAATTACAATCGAGTCGGCGATGTCAAAACTGGCAAGATGGGCCCCGAATAATAAAGCGGGTTTCAGATAGTGGTGTCATCGTCTTTAAAACCTAAAACCGGATAGACCTATAGTATCCGAAAACGCTACATATCGGAATATGTGTAGTCTGAATAAAGTTTCTTGAAGCCGAAGGTAATGCATGAGCTATGTATTGATCAGATGACAAATAATTCTAAAAGACGGAATTTATTTCTAAAAGTATTACTTATTTCTGAATATACTTAAACTTTTTACGTGTATCACATAACTTAAAACTAGCATCACGACATTTTAGTAGTACCATAATTTATTTTTTGTATTAAATATCACTGAATATAATTGACTTAAGTAGTTTAATGTTTGTATTCCAACCTCTGTTTACTTTTGCCGTTGGATAACAATAAGGAGGGAATTAATATGAGAGAAAAAGAATCGTTTGGTCTAGTAAAATTTGCAGTCGAGCGAGTACGTCGGGTAGGCGGCAATGCCTTAGCTAATATTGGTAATCCAGGCGCTGTAGAAAATGCTCATATCGATGTACTAAAAAAAGAACAGGAAAACGCCAGAGTAACCGATTTAATAAATAGGGTAGATAACCTTGATTCAGAGACAACGCAATTTTAGTGCGGCGTAGTGCTTAAAATAAAAATAGAGTCGCTACGACTCAGTTCTATCTCTGTTAATGTAGCACACTTGACTGGTAAAATCAATTCTTGAAAACTAATTATAGATCATTTAGCCTTACTTTAAGGAGTATTTAACATGTCGAATAAATTGAAAAAGTTTTTCCAAGAATTTGAATTAGCAAGTAATAATTTTGATTATGTAAAAAGTGGAGCGTTTTTTAGTCCAAGCTTTTTACACGGTGATCCTGAGAAAGTGCAAACTATTAACCGTGATGACTTTGTAAAAGCACTACCTTTGAGAAAAGCTTTTTTCGAAAAACTGGGACTTAAATCGTCTATGATTGAGATAACACAGCAAATTGATATTAATAGTGTCTACACACTAGTTAAAACAAAAGTTTTAATGCAATTTGATAATCACGGGGTAATAAAGGATATTGTACAAACAGCTAGTTACATAGTTAAAAAAGACAATTTGAATATGGCTATAGTAGTTTATATTAATGATCAGCTTCTAAATTCTATTCTTTCTGAACATGACTTAATATAAAATAGATTACCTTGACAGTCATAGTAATACGATATACAGTGTAATTATGATCGATAAAAAACTTTCATCGGATTTACTCCGCGGACACACCGATACTATCATCCTTAAACTATTAACGGGCGGTGATAAGTATGGCTACGAAATTACAAAATTAGTGCATGAGCATTCGGATCAGCTATACGAGCTAAAAGAAGCAACAATGTACTCAAGTTTCAAACGTCTCGAACACGTTGGGCACATCACTTCGTATTGGGGAAGCGAAACGCAGGGTGGGCGCAGGAAGTATTATCAGATCACTGATCGAGGTCTTGAGCTATATAAAGTTAATAAACGAAACTGGGACTACGCAAAACAGATCCTGGATGAATTATTATAAAGGAGAAATTGAAATGGTAAAGAAACTACAGAAATTTTTTAAACGACGCATTTGCACCATATGGCGATTTCCCTGCAAGAGCAGACGTCACGCAGGAGCTACTAGCAAACTGGCTAGAAAAATTTAATGATTTAAAAAAGCAGGGCAAGAGCGATGATGATGCATATGAGATGACTGTTAATTCCTTTGGCGACGTTTCTGAAATTATGGAACAAGTTCCGCATGATAAAGCAAAGTCTGATCACGAAGATACTTACGAATCGAGTTTATTTAAATCAATTGTCTCTGGCATAAAAGAAGCTTCAGGAAGCCAGTCGGCAGCTAGAGCCTCAGTTTTGACCCAAGCCGATCTTACTGACACTGATCTTAGTAACAAAGATTTTAGCGCAAGTGCACTTAAAGAAGCTATGTTTGATCGATCTAACCTGCAGGGCTCAAAGTTTGTTGGAACCGATTTGAGAAACGCAAGTTTTGTGGGGTCAAATTTGAACGGGGCAGTCTTTAAAGGCAGCGGAATGGAAGGTGTAAAATTTGATAAAGCTGATCTAACCAATGCTAAGTTGAAAGCTTCTGGATTAAAAGGCGCATCATTTGCAGAGACGAAGTTAGTCAATACAGAATTTAGACAATCTGATCTTTCCGGTATTTCGTTCGATGGTTTGACTCTTAATGGTGTTAGTTTTAATAGCACGTCGCTCAAGAACACATCATTTAAAAAAGGTATCTTTAGTAATGTGTCGTTCCATCACGCAGCAGTGAAACACGCCAATTTTGAAGGTGCCACAATGGACAAACTGACCTATGCACTGCTCAAAGGCGCTAAAGCTACTTTAAAAGATGTTGTCATTCAGTAATTACTAGCAAATAAATCGCACGAATTCAGCAAACTGTCATGAAGTTATAATTATTAAATGTTTACAAAAATAATAAAGTAAAAAGCTTTAAATTTATATCAGCTTTAAACGAATAAAACAGTATAATGTAACGATTGTGAGAGAAAAGTTTCGTGCCCTAAAATCTGATACGTTTTTACGTCATAACGCTATTTTTCTGACTGGTGGAATACTTACTGGATTTTTGAACTATCTGTTTTATCCCATCCTCGGGCGATTACTTGATCCGTCTTACTTTGGAGAAGTTCAAACATTATTTTCAATACTATCGCATATCTCGATATTTTTTAATGTGCTTGGTCTGGTAGTTGTAAACATACTTGCGAATAAAACCAGCGACTCCCAAGCTAGTAAAGCAATCGGCGAGTTAGAGAAATTCTCTACATTTATATCTCTAGGTTTATTTTTATTGTTCGTAGTTGGTGTGATTCCACTTCAGCATTTCTTTAGATTTGGGTCACCTTGGCCTCTTTTAGGATTAGGTATAACCATTTTGATGTCAGTACCGTTCGCCTTTCGTCGAGCAGTACTTCAAGGACAAAAAGATTTTACGGCAGTATCACTAGTTAGTATTTTGAGTGCTCTTCTCAAGCTTGCCTTTGCAGTGGCTTTAATACTTCTGGGTTTTAAGACAATGGGCGCCGTACTGGCGCTTCTATTTTCATCTTTATTTTCATTTGTCTACGTGATATGGAAATTAAAGCGAGATAATTCAAGGTACAATTGGAAAGGACTGTCTATGTCTTTTCCAGATATTTCGCTTATTCGTCCGCAGTTAGCCTATATTGGATTGGTATTTATAGTATCTATAATTTTTACAGTTCAGTATTCTATAGATGTCTTGTCGGTGAAACACTATTTTCCAGCTCACGAAGCTGGACTTTATGCTGGGATATCAACGATTGCGAATATTATCTTCTTTGCTTCCGGCTCAATAGCAGGAGTTCTACTAGTCAGTATCAAAACAAGATCAATAAAAAATAGGAAGTTTCTAAAACGTTCTATGATTCTAACGCTACTCACAGGAGGTGGAGCATTAGTAATTTTTTCTTTGCTTCCAAAACTAGTAATAAGGCTGATGATTGGTTCACCATACGTAGCGTATTCGCATTATTTGCCAAGTATTAGTCTGGCACTTTTTTTTGTATCAGTGGCAAACCTGATTTTTGTATATCATTTAGCCCAGCGTCAATACGTTATCTCGATTTTTAGCATTGTCGGCATGATAATTACTGTTGTGCTCATGCTTGCAAACCACGGTACCATTCAGGCTATAATTAATAACGTAATTATGGGGAGTATTGTGCTGACGGGTAGCATCAGCATATTTAATTTGTATGACAGTCAACATTCACGGAAGCTTATATCTTAGTTCGAGGGTTAATGTCTAGGACGCCTCTTATTTCTGTCATAGTGCCGATGCACGACGAAGCGCCTAATATACTAGCGCTTTATAATGCCATAACAAAAGCGACTAAACACATTCTTGTAAAGTTAGAGGTTATTTTTGTTGATGATGGCAGTACTGACGATTCTGTTAAGTTAGTTAAACAGCTTCAACGGAAAAACAAGAATGTTACTGTGCTCGAACTAACTAGAAATTTCGGTAAGGAAATTGCTCTGACTGCTGGCCTACATCATACTAAAGCAGATGCTGCACTTTTGATTGATGCTGATCTGCAACATCCTCCATCGCTAATACCCGAATTCATTGATCGCTGGCAAAAAGGCACAGACGTTGTAGTCGGAGTACGAAAAGGTGGTGAGAACAGCTTGTTCCGTAGCGCTGCATCTAAGACTTTTTACGGAATACTAAGTAGAATTAGTAATACCAAAATCACGCCCAAGGCAACTGATTACAGACTGCTTGACCGCAGCGTCATTGATGAATTTAGCCGCTTTACGGAACGCAATCGCCTTAGCCGTGGACTGATAGATTGGCTGGGATTTGAACATGACTATATTTACTTTGATGTAAATGTACGTAAAGCCGGCCAAAGCTATAGTCGAATGAAGCTGTTAAATTTAGCAGTCAACAGTTTTGTAACTCATTCATTTGTTCCTCTCAAACTGGCGGGATATTTAGGTCTGATTATTATTATTACATCTGGCCCACTAGGTGTTTTTGTTTTTGTTGAGAAATATATATTTCATGATCCCTGGAAATTTAATATTTCTGGCCCAGCGATTCTAGCAATAATTTTAATGTTTCTAGTTGGCATTATCCTCGGGAGTTTGGGACTAATGGCTTTATATATCGCTAACATTTATGCAGAGGTTATGAACCGCCCGCTCTACGTCGTAAAACAGGCTAGAATGGCAAAGCTTAAAAGCAGAGGGCAGCGACTGTGAACATTCTTTGGATGACGTGGAAGGATCGTATGCATCCTTCGGCTGGTGGTGCTGAAGTTGTAAACGAAGAGTTAGCAAAGCGATTGGTAGATGACGGGCACAAAGTCAAGTTTATAGTCGGCGGATACAAAGACTGCAAACCAAATCAAGTCATTAATGGCTACCAGATTATACGGTTGGGAAATCGTGTAAGTGTGTACTACAAAACTTGGCGATATTACCGAAAGCATATGATTGGCTGGGCAGATTTGGTAATTGATGAAGTTAATACAATCCCATTTTTAGCAAAATTTTATGTCAAAGAGCGAAGTATATTGTTCGTTCATATGCTGTGTCGAAAAATATGGTTTTATCAAACAATCTTTCCGATAAGTATTTTAGGCTACATTTTAGAGCCGTTATACCTAAGGATTCTCAGCAATCAAAAGGTTATAACAATATCAAAAAGTACGTTTGATGATCTCGTAAAATTTGGATTTAAACCGACGCATATTTCGATTATTCCAGAGATAATTGAGCTTAAACCAGCTTCTAATCTTAGGGATATCAAAAAATACTCCCAACCAACAGTGCTTTGTTTTGGTTCAATTAGACCTATGAAACGCACATTAGATGTCGTTAAGGCGTTTGAAATAGCTAAAGTTAAAATTCCTAACTTGCAACTTAAAATTGCCGGAGCTGATAGTGGTCGTTACGCCATTAAGTTGCTCAATACTATAAAAACTAGTATCTACAAAAATGACATTGAATTCATAAGAGAACCTAGTGATCAGAACAAACGTGAACTAATGCAGCGTTGTCACTTAATTGCTGTAAGTAGCATAAAAGAAGGATGGGCACTAACTGTATCAGAAGCTGCAAGCCAAGGAACTCCTGCGGTAGTCTACAATGTAGACGGACTTCGTGATAGCGTGGTAAACGGTAAAACCGGATGGGTAACCTTACGCAATACTCCTGTCGAACTTGCAAAAACTATGGAAGTCGCTATAAAAAATACCGCACGTTATGACACAATAAGATCTAGTGCTTGGGCATTTAGCTGCAATTTAACAGCTGCGCTAAGCTACAGAGCATTTTGGGATGTGATAAAGGGGAATACGTGAAGCCACTTGTATCGGTGATTGTGCCTACAAAGAATAGTAAACCGTTTTTGGAAGCTTGTTTACAGTCTATTATGGCCCAAACATATCCTAAAATTGAGCTTGTTGTGATTGATAATAACTCAACGGATAAAACTAAAGAAGTAGCCACTAAATATACAAAGTTAGTTTTTAATAAAGGACCTGAGCGTTCAGCACAGAGAAACTATGGTGCTAAGAAATCAAAAGGTGAGTATTTGTTATTTATCGATTCTGATATGGAACTTAGCTCTATGGTTGTCGAGGATTGCGTTAAACAGTTTCATGACAAAAACAAAGCTGGAGTAATAATTCCAGAAAAATCTTTTGGTGAAGGGTTTTGGGCAAAATGTAAGGTGCTTGAAAGATCTTTTTATATTGGCATTGACTGGATGGAGGCAGCTCGATTCTATTCTCGATCAGCTTTTGATTTAGTTGGTGGATATGACGAAGCAAATACTGGTACAGAAGATTATGATTTACCGCATCGCCTTCAAAATCAGTTTGGTAGCTCTTCAATAGGGCGTATAGGCGCTTACATTAATCATAATGAACGTCGAATTTCGTTATTTGGTACTTGCAAAAAGAAATATTATTATGCAAGAAATCTCCGAATGTATAAGGATAAGCCAGAAAATAAATCTTATTTTTCTAGTCAAGTGTCATTAGTGACTAGATACAAAGTATTTTTTCGTGATCCAAAAAAGTTATTTTATAACCCTACTATCGGTTTAGGTATGCTATTTATGAAAACAGCTGAATTTGCCTTTGGAGGGATAGGGTATTTAGGAAGTTCGAATGCATTAAAGAGGCATACATAATGAAAAAAATACTTTTATTGAGTCATTCTACATTATTATCGGGCCCGATAGATTATTTAGAATCTTATTTGATTTCAAAAAAAGCTTATTCAATTAATAAATTAACACATCCACTTGATAATTATTCAAATCGCTCATCGGAGTATTATGCTGACGGGCTGAAGTTTGCGGATATTAAAAGAGTAAATTTTGGTCCATTAAGTCTTTTAAACGACTTTAGACGTTCAGTGTTTTTTTTAAAATCAATGAAACCAGACATAATAATTGCTGCAAATAATTTTGATTGTCTATCAGCGATCTTATATAAACGATTTAGTTATTCTAAAATAAAGATTATCTATTTCGCTTCCGATTTTTCTGAAGATCGCTTCGCTAATAAAATACTCAACCGAATTTATTATTTTGTTGAGAAAAAAGTACTCAATGGTTCTAATCAAGTAATTTCTAACACTTACCGTGCAGAAAAAAGACGCATTACTTTGGGTTTAAACCCAAAACTGAGTACGGTTATACCTAATGGAGTCCAGCTTAAGTCAGCGAAATTTTATGCAAAAAAAATAAATAAGAACTTGTTTATTTATGTTGGTTCTGTAACAAAAGAGCATGGGCTATATGAGCTACTAGAAACTATTAAGACAATTATTAATGAGCTGATAATAATTGGTGGGGGTGATGATATGAAGCGGGTTAGATCGTTATGTGAGGAGAATAAGCTTAAAATTAAAATATACGAAAATAAAAGTCACGATTTTGTGATGAAGTATTTGACTACGTATACAGGGTTTGGTTTAGCTCCATATAACGTTCATTCAAGGTGGACATATTATTGCTCACCGCTAAAAGTTAATGAGTACATAGCATCGGGAATACCAGTATTAATGTCAGATGTACCAGAGATAGCTCAGTATATTGAAAGTAATAAATTAGGCATAGTTTATAACACCTTAAATAAAAATGATTTAATAAATAAACTTGACAACTTTGAAACGGATCATTTTAACAGAAAAGCAGCGAAATTTTATACTTTGTTCTCATATGATCAAATCTATAAAAAACTGAAACTTAACGAAAATAAATCTTTGGAGTTATTAAGTTGAAATTACCTTATGTGAGTATTGTGATTCCAACCTATAAACGAGATAAAGATCTTTTTAAACTACTAGATTCTATTAAAGTATCTGATTATTCAGCAAAAAGCTTGCAGGTAATTGTAGTCGACAATGGCTGTGAGCAGGACCTTAGGCGCAAATTAAGTATAAAATTTCCCAATATTCAACTTGTCGAGCCTGGGATAAATTTATATTCTAATGCAGCATTTAAACTTGGATCAAAACACGCAAAAGGTAAGTACATTTTCTTGTTGGATGATGACAATATATTAGATCCAGGTTGCATAAATGCACTAGTGAATAGTCTAGAAAATAATGCTAAATATGGAATGGTTGGTCCACTCATGTTAATCGAAGATAGCGATGAAATACTATCTGTAGGGGGTAGGATTAACAGCTTTGGTGTAAATAAATATTTGCACATGAGAGAAAAATTGAGCAATGTTATGCTTCCCGAAGTAATTACAGGTTTTGATTATCTTCATAACGCCCGAATGGTACGGCGAGAAGTTTTAGAAAAAGTCCCTTTTGATGATAAAACATTTCCGCACAACTGGGCGGAAACAGATTTTAGTTTTAGGATTACAGCTGCAGGTTATAAGTTAGCTACCGTTACTTCGGCGATAGAGAGACATATGGGGCAAAATATAGGTTGGCTTACTAGGTTGGGACCTTTTCAAACGTATGATCAAGCGAAATCTAGAATTCTCTTTAGACGCAGATATTATTCAAACCCTACTTCTTGGCTAAAATTCTGGCTATTAGTCTTTCCGCTTTCTTCTTTGTTGTATTTTTGGAGAACAATGAAGCAAGAACACAACAAGATTTCCATCATCAGGTCATACCTCAAAGGAACTCGAGATGGTTTATTACAAGAAATTGATGAAGTAGTTAATTAAGCTAAAGGGGTAGCGATGGAGCTTTACCAAACATTACAAAACGTTAAACATAAAATCGGACTTTCAAAAAGAGATATAAAATCAGTTATTAATATTGCGTCAGGTAACTCATTAAGTCCATATATTGGATTTGTAGGGTATAGCAATCTAGGAGATGAATTGATTTTCGAAGCATATAAGCAGTTATTCCCGCAAGCGAAGTTTATTGTGTTTGGTAAAGGTGCGTGGCTTTTAGAAAAAAATATCAGCTTCTTTAAATCAGACTTGCCATATGCGGCTCTTGGTGGAGGGACACTCATTAATGAAGGAGAACTTTGGTTACAGCTGACCGAAAAGCTTTTAGATAGGGGAGTTCCTGTCTTTTGCTTTGGCACGGGAGTAAGTGAACTTATAACTCAAAAGTCAACACTAGATCGATGGATAAAAGCATTGAATGAATTTAAATTTGTAGGAGTGAGAGGCCCACTTTCTAATAAGGTACTCTGCGATGCGGGTTTTAAACATGCAACTGTTTTGGGTGACACAGCTTTGTCACTAGCACCATCATTATTAATTAAGAAAAGACAAAATGGAATAATAGGTATTAATTATGGGCATACAAGTAGTGATCTCCCAAGTCATATAAGTCAAAACTACAGACTAGAATTAGTAAAATTGATACGCAAATTAATTGTTGACGGCCAAAAGATTGTGCTTTTACCAGTTTGGAGTAATGACCTTCCCACTAATCAATCTTTGGTCGAAGAAATTGATAACCCTAATTGTCAATTAAAGTGTTCATATAAGTCATATCGTGAATACTCAGATGCTATACAGAAATGTGATATTTTTATTGGTCAAAAACTTCATAGTACTATAGTTGCATTAATGAATGGTGTCCCGTCAATAATGATAGACTATCATTCGAAATGTGCTGATTTTATGGAATCTGTAGAATTACGTGAATATGACATAAAAATATCAGATTTTAGTATGAAGTTAATAATACAAAAGATACAAGAACTAAGAGATAAATATACATTTGTTACTTCACATATAGAATCTAAAATACTTGAATATAAGAAGTTACAATCTAAAACAGCAGAAAAGTTAAATATTATGCTTAGGAGTTAAATTACCAGAATGACTATTGTCCCCAGATCCAAGTACATTAGATATATTAACTTTGATTTTATAAAGATTCATTTTAACGACAGCGCAATTTCACTGCTCCTTTCTGTTGTTGGCATTGGTACGCATATGATTTGGTTTAAGCTCTCTGGTGCTTTATTTAATGGAGACTGGTCCTATTGGACCAATCAAGCTACAAGAGAGGCTTGGAAATCACAAAATACGTGGAATAATTTTTACAATCTCGGTATACCACGTATACAGATAGGGATTACATTCTTAGAATCTTTATGGTCACTAGTAATTAAGATGGGAGGTAATTTTGATATTGCTACTAAGATAACAATAATGACACCAATAGCTATTATTGGTTTCGTCGGTCCCTATTTAGCGTTGCGAAGACTAGTAACTAATAAAATTAGCTGTTTTATTGGTGCACTTTTCTACGGTAGCACATCATATTTTTTGATAAGTCAGGGATCGCATTTGCCGATCGCATTTATATATGCCTTGACACCGATTATATTTGTATTCTTTGTAAAAGCATTGGAGGAATTAAGACTTACTCCCTGGCTTTCATTCGCTCTCATTTACACATTGGGGTTATTATTCGAGGTAAGGATCATGTATATTGTTACATTAATTCTCTTAATTTATGCTCTAGTATTTTTTCCCAAAAGATCCAATCTCCCTAAATTATGTAGGCAGTTGATAATAGTTTGGATCGTATTAATTGGTCTAAATAGTCTTTGGCTGTTACCCACCCTCTTGGGAGGTGCTTCGGCATCAATTGCTGAAACCACTTCAAGGCGACTTTTTGGTAATAGCCTTTTCAATTTAACCCATTCTTTAGCTTTATCCGACTCTGGCTGGACTGGTAGTCGTCCAAACGAAAATTTTATTATTCAGTCGGTACGTCAATATTTATGGGTCATGCCGTTGATTGCAGTTTTTACTTTAATTTCGTACAAACAGTTCTCCAATTCCAAAAAGAAACTAGTTATTTATTTTGCTTCAGTTTCATTACTTGGAATATTTTTGACTAAACAAGTAGATAATCCATTTATATTGGCCTATTCCTGGTTATATGCGAACTTTCCCGGCTTTAATTTATTTAGAGAAGCATCAAAATTTTATTTATTTACAGCTTGGGGCTACCTAGGACTAATTGTTATAGGACTCGCTCATTTTGCTAAAAGACATATTCATTTTTTTTATCTGGCCGGAGCTGCTACTGCTATAGTTTCAATAATAAACTTAAGTCCATTAGTGACCGGCCATTTCGCTGATCTATTTGTAAACAGACGAATGCCTAATGACTATATTCTTCTAAATAAATTTCTTGATTCTTCAACTAATATGAACACACGGGCGTTGTGGGTTCCATCGAATTCACAATGGGGATATTTTGATAGTTTGCACCCAAGAGTAAGCATGGTGTCGCAACTTCAACAACAGGATGCATGGTTACAGTTTAATGATAATCCATATGCGCCAATGATAAGCCAGATTACTAGTTTCCTTAGAAAACCTTCAGCCGAAAATATATTAAATTCTAGCTCAGTAAAGTATGTAATCTTGCCACTTCGTGATCCTTCAAACGATGATGATTTTTTTGCCTTTTATGGTGATGACAGACAAGCATATACTTATGTACTTAATAACACCCCATGGCTCAAAAAGATCGAAATTGGCACCAAAGACGTAACTGTATATGAAAATAAGTATTACAAGCCCTACATTAGTACTTTTAATAGTCTACATAACCTAAATTCGTTATCAAATTTGGAGCAAGTATCTGGGCTTGCCTCTAATCAACTTAACAACAAAGACTTTCATTTTCAGCTCGCAATCCACACAAGTCGAAACGACAACTCTATTAGTGACATTTTTAATGACCTAAATCGCGAGGACTTGCAGCCTAATGGATTAACACGCGGATTTGCGGTGAATCACACCGACAACCAAATTATATTTGCAAATAATAATCGGCCGGTGATAAGTTACAAAATAATTGGTAATATTATCACTTTTAACGCACAAAAGCTTGCTGGTCCTATTGTACAAAAAAACAATACCAGCTTGGTTCAAGATAGTACCAGAGTGATTGGTTCGACGACTTTAGCTTCTGACACTGAGTATTGGATTAGTGCAGGGAAAAATCTATTGTGGGTAGATAAAACTAAGTCCACTCGCCAGTTGGGTGTAGTAACTGACGCGCCAGAGTTGGAAGCTACTGGTAGTCAAAATCTGATTCCAAATGCCTCGCTCGAACAAGGCTTGTGGCAACCTAAAGTCAGTGACTGCAATAATTACGATAAAATACCTCAGATTAATCAACGCTTAGATAAAAACGATAAAACCAACGGCCTTCAGTCGTTGGTACTAGAAGCAGACAAGCATATTGCATGTACAGGACCCGACCCAATAAAAGTGACACCTGGTGGGAAATATTTATTAGATTTTAGCTATAAAGCTATTGGAGGGCGCGTTGCTGGATATGAGATAGACTACATTGGCTCCAAAACACCAGTTCTACAAGAATATTTATACCCTCAAGATACCAATTGGCGCAACTTGAGCACCAAAATAACCATTCCTAACGATGCAACTGCAATAAAACTTATTGTAAAGGGCTTTCCTGATGACCGCCAAAAAACTCATGCTATTAACTTCTATGACGATTTTCGATTGAGTAAACTCACACCAATACTTACCACTAAATTAGATACCACTGCGCAATTTATACAAACCAAAATCAATGCTACTAGTGATATTAACATAAACTATGAGAGCAGTCTTAAATACAAAAATCTTATCGAAAATGGTTCTTTGGAAAAGGGTTTGTGGCAGAACACAGTGGGGGACTGTAATAACTTTGATCAAAATCCAATTTTGGGCATGCGGATATCTAAGGATTACAGCGATGGCACTCAGTCTCTGCAGCTTGAAGCAACCCGGCACACCGCATGTACAAGTCCCGCTCCGGCAAAAGTGTCTGAGAATGGAAAATATTTGCTTAGTTTTGATTACCAAAGTTCTAACGCCGATAATGCTGGGTACTATGTTGCTTTTAACGATTCTTCAAGAACCGTTGTTAGTGAACAATTACCGATTAAAGACATCAAATGGCACAACTTTACCAAAACCATCACAGCCCCATATGGATCTACAAGTTTGCAATTAGCAATTTATAGCTATGCTGGTGACTTAGGCAACCAAAAGATCATTACACGTTACGACAATTTTTTCTTAACCCAGGTGCCCGATATTAGTAATCAATACTATTTGGTAAGTTCACCACATACTACGTTAAAGCAACCTGCAACAGTAAA
>JBBQQG010000020.1:0-20017 GCA_038216175.1 Saccharimonadales bacterium (SeqCode) | reverse complement strand
CAGGGGGCATAGCTCCTGAAACACTGCCGACTAATGTACTGAGCGAGGTTTTTCTTTTAGCAATACCGTAAACCGCAATATAAAATATATAGCCGATAACGCCAATTATTACGGTAAGTTTGTTAGTGAAGAAAAAAAGTGTTAAAAAGCCGGAAATACCCAAAAATGCAGTAAATATTAAGGCGCTTTTTATCGAAATAACGCCGCTTACTAGTGCCCTGTTCTTCGTCCTTTTCATTTTCTTGTCGATTGACCGATCGATATAATTATTAAGTACACAGGCAGACGCAATAACTAGCGATGTTCCTAGAACTACAGCCAAATACAGATATAAATTTAGGCTACGTTTCGATGCAAGCAAAAATCCCGCAGTTAAGGTAAGGACATTGCCACGAATAATACCGGGCTTTGTTAATAAATAGTAATCTTTAAGCGCGGCGATTTGGTTTTCCTCCAGTCCATATTTAAATTCTTTAGCACGAGAATCGAACTTGTATTTGGTAGCGGTTTAATTTGCTTAAGGGTAAACACCATAATTAATCTACTATAACATCTTTAGCTGTCATTATTCCGTTGAATACAGTTTTTAAATCCAGCCCACAGTTTGGCTAAAATTATAATATTTTCTGCCCTTAAAACACTCAAAATTGATTTGCTTCTTCTCTGTTTTAACTGATATAATCATCTGTGAATGGGAAAAACCGCCGCCAAAAACAAGACGACGAAAGTTGCTCAAGATGAGATTGAGCGTCTTGCACAGGCTACTTCTGCTAAGCAGCAGTTTGTCAGCTCTGCTCTTGATATGGGATGGAGGCTGGCACTTACAGTTATAGTGCCGGTTTTTCTAGGTACGTGGTTAGACAACAGATATCATACATCGCCTTCATACACTCTCGTTGCGCTGTTCATTGCAATTGCAGGAGCTTGCGTAGTAGTTTGGAAGACAATTAAAGATCTAAGTAAAGATCAGGGAAACAATAAAGATAAGTAATGTTTAATAAATTATTTAATTTCGCAGCTGACTCTGGCCCAGTCGTCCATATAAAGCCGACAACATTGGTGGAATTTCATGGTTTTCCGATAACCAATTCAATTTTATTCGCATGGTTGTGTTCGGCATTTATAGTTATTGTTCTTGTATTAGTTGCTCGAAGAATGACAATACGTCCAAAATCTGGATTTACACAGATTGTCGAGGCCGGTACAGAATTTGTTGCAGACCTGCTTGAAAATAGCTTGGGAAGTCGTGAAAAAGCCGTAAAGTACGCACCATATTTTGCTTCAATATTCTTTTTCATTGCACTGAGTAATCTACTGGGTCTACTTCCAGGCGTCGGCGAGGCGCTTACATTTCACGGTGAACCAGCCTTCCGTGCCTTTACGGCTGATCTTAATGGAACACTTGCAGCATCTATGGTATCGCTTGGACTTGTTCAGTATTTTGCTATTCGCGAATCAGGTTTAATAAAACATATTAGACATTATTTTGCTGGTAAATTATGGAATCCGTTTACATATATTGTCGGTATATACGAGATATTCGGCGAATTTATTAGATTATTCAGCTTAGCACTCAGGCTTTTTTTAAATATTGCAGTCGGTGAAATTATCATTGCAGTATTTTCTTATCTCGGAAAATTTGCCGCACCGATCACAGCTTTGCCATTTTTAGGATTGGAGCTAGGCGTTTGCCTATTGCAAGCGTACATTTTCGTGATGTTAACAGTAACTTATCTGTCGCTGTCTACTACGCACAGCGAAGACGAAAGTTCTGACAATCATAGTGAGCATGGTAATATTGCTGATCTAGGGGTCGTCAACTCATGAATTTGTCAAATAAATCTAAGTTAAGGAGTAGTTATGTTTAGTATAGTCGCAGCGCTTACAGGAAACGTTGAAGTAGTAGGAAAAGGAATTATGCTCGGTACTGGAATGATTGGTCCAGGTATTGGCGTCGGATTAATTGGAAACAGCTTCATGAATGCCGTCGGCAGAAATCCAGAAGCTGCTAAATTCTTAGGTCAGATTTTAGTATTCGTTGCCATAGTTGAATTAATGGCTCTTCTAGTGTTCGCTTCTCTGTTTATTATTAAGTAGCAATACAATTTAAGGTACCTTTTATATAATGACATTAACTTACATATTTGCTCAGTCTGCCAGCAGTTCACCTCTAGACGCATTAGGCGTTAGCCCTAAAACTTTTATAATCCAATTAGTAACTTTTATCTTAGTATTTCTATTACTTAAAAAATACGCATTTGGTCCGATATCTAGAATCTTAGAAGAACGACGTCGAGTTATAGATGACGGTGTAAAATTAGGTCAAAAACTTGAAAAAGAACGCGAAAAATTTCAACTGGAAATGGCTGATGCTACTCGCGATGCCCGGGTTGAAGCCGATAAAATTATTTCTAATGCCCACAAGGAAGCCCGAGAAGTTCTGAGGGATGCCGAAAAAGTTGCCCAAAGAAAAAGCGATTCAATGTTAAGTGATGCTGAAGCGAGAATTGAGGAAGAAACTGCCCGTTCAAGACGTAAACTTGAAAAAGATATAGTTGGGCTAATCTCCGAAGCGACGGAAGCTATTGTCGGTGAAAAAATTGATCCAAAAAAAGACGCTCAGCTGATTGATCGTGTTATGAAAGGTCTGAACAAATAATGAAGGTCGCTAGAATTACAGTGGCAGAAACTATCGCCAAAAAAACAATTAATGTCAAAGACGAAAAACAACTAGCAAAAGAAGTTGCCGCCTATCTTTTAATTGAGCGCCGGACAGCTGAACTTGATTCAATAATCCGCGATGTCATGGATTTTCGGACCAAAAGAGGATTGATAGAAGCTACGGCAATAAGCGTCGGCGAGCTTACTGACACTGTCAGAAAAGACGTTCGCAGCCTAATCAGTCATGAGTATCCTAACGCCAAATCAATAATTATCAATGAAAAACACGACCTGGACATAATCGGTGGACTAAGAATAACTCAGGCCAATGAACAACTTGATCTATCAGCAAGAGATAAACTAAATACGTTCAAAAGATTAACTGGCGCTGGAAAGGATATTTAGTTATGGCTGAAATATCAATTCAAAACCTTTCTGATGAGATTCGAAGTGCAATTGCTACTTTAAAAGAAAGACCTGAAATAGAAAAAGTCGGAGTTGTTACGCGCATCGGAGACGGCGTGGCTTGGATATATGGTTTAACCACAGTTGGTTACAATGAGATGATTGAGATTGACGCTATTGATGGCAGCCGGATTACAGCGTTTGCATTTAACTTAGGTGAAGATGAGATCGGAGCAGTTGTTCTAGGTGATGACACTCAAATTAAAGCTGGATCAAATGCACACTTAACAGGCAAAATTCTTGAAGTACCTGTCGGTCCAGAACTTATTGGAAGAGTAGTAAATCCACTTGGTCAAGCGATCGACGGCAAAGGCGACATAGCCGCTAAATTAACAAGTCCGGTTGAAAAAATGGCACCCGGAGTACTTGCAAGAAAAAGCGTTCACGAACCTATGATGACAGGCATAACAGCAATCGATGCTATGGTCCCTATCGGACGCGGTCAGAGAGAACTTATTATAGGAGATCGTCAGACTGGTAAGACTGCCGTTGCACTTGACACTATGATTAACCAGCATCGCCAAGACACTGGAGTTATAAATATCTATGTTGCTATCGGCCAGAAACTAAGCAAAGTTGCACGTCTGATTGAAAGATTGAAACGAGAAGGTGTTATGGATCAATCAATTGTAGTAGCCACTTCCGCCGCTGATCCAGCCAGTATGCAGTATTTGGCTCCTTATGCCGGCGCTGCCATCGGCGAATATTTTAGAGACAATAAACAGCACGCTCTAATTATTTACGATGATCTAACTAAACACGCTGCTGCCTATCGACAGATGAGTCTGCTACTCCGACGACCTCCAGGTCGAGAAGCATATCCAGGTGACGTTTTTTATCTTCATTCAAGGCTGCTTGAGCGTGCTGCTAAATTAAACGACGAGCTAGGTGCTGGTTCGCTGACTGCCCTTCCGATAATTGAAACACAGGCTGGAGACATAAGTGCTTATATTCCAACCAATGTGATATCAATAACAGATGGTCAGATTTTTATGGAAACTGACTTATTCTATCAGGGTATCAGGCCGGCAATTTCAGTTGGACTATCAGTATCTCGAGTAGGTGGAAATGCACAGACAAAGGCAGTAAAAAGTGTCGCCAAATCACTCCGTATCGATTTAGCGCAGTTTCGTGAACTGGCTGCGTTTTCACAGTTCTCGACCGATCTTGATGCCGATACTAGACATCGCATCGAACGTGGTCAGAGACTGACTGAACTTTTAAAACAGCCTCAATATAGTCCTTATTCAATCTGGCAGATGTATGCCGTACTACTGGCTGCGACAGAAGGTACTTTAGATAAGATTTCGATAGATAAAGTTAAAACAGTTGAGGCAAATCTACTTCGTGAACTTAAGCATGAACATAGCGAAGACATGGAAGCTATTAATTCTGGTGATGAACCGGATGATACGATAAAAAAGAAAATAATAAGTGTCGCTAGTAAAATTGCCGACAGTTATAAAGTAGACGAAAAGTCAGAGACTAAGACTTAGCGCTATGGCAGTCGACTTAACGAAGATTAGTTTTGCAGAATCAAAATCTGAAATCAAACTGGTGACTATCTGATGGCAAATACTATAACGCTAAAACGCAGAATTTCTTCTGTAAAGAATACACGTCAGATCACTAAAGCAATGGAGCTGGTAGCTGCCTCGAAAATGAGACGAGCTCAAGAGAGGGCTATCCACGGTCGAGCTTATCGTGAAGCTGCTCATTCGTTATTGACTCGTATTAGCAATATTACAGATGTTGAGCAGCATCCACTTTATGTAAGGCGCGAGGTAAAAACCAAAATCTATATTGTTGTTACTAGCAATAGAGGTCTGGCGGGTGCATATAATTCCAACATTATCAGGCTGTTATCGCATGCCATTTTAGAAGATCAGCGTTCCAACATAAAAGTTAAAGTTATAGCTATCGGTAAACAAGTTGCTCAGTTTGTTAGAAGGATTGAAGACGTTGAGCTGCTGGCCGCCTACGCCGGCTTCGGCGATAAACCGACGGCAAACGACATTAGACCAGTACTTACTATGGTGATTGATTTATATACTTCGAAACTAGCCGACGATATAAGATTGTTGTCGACAAACTTTGTTTCTAATATTCTGCAAGAAGCAAATCAGCTTTCCCTGTTACCGGCACGGTTGGAAGAAAACAACAACCAAAAAGATAATTCGCTAAGTTCGGTTACGTTTGAACCTTCAGTTGAATCAGTACTAGATAATGTTACGGAAAGGCTGTTAGAAGTTCAGTTGTGGCAGGCTATGTTAGAAAGTATTGCCAGCGAACACTCAATGAGAATGATGGCTATGAAAAACGCAACCGATAACGCATCAGATTTAATAGACGATTTAACGCTTGCTTTTAACACCGCTAGACAATCGGCGATTACTCAGGAATTAGCGGAAATAACAGGTGGAGCTGAGGCAATGAAATGACGGTAGTTCAAGAAAGAATCGGCGTTCCGTTATATGTACAAGATATTGCAGATACAACCATTAATTATATTAAAGAAGGTATATACCCTAATGACATTTTAAAAGAAAGCTTAGTTAGAGAAACAATTGAGGACTGTGCAGAGATTAGTTTTTCGATAGGGGCACAACTAGTCGTTTCTACAATGAATGAAACACTAGAAAGCGATTTGAAATTTGCTTGTCAATTTGCAAAAGTAATTATCGCATCTGAGAAAGATATGACAAATGATTATCTAATTAGTCGGACTGCTAAAATAGTAGGCATATATTTAACAGGTCTGGCAGTTAATAGGGCAAAGCAACAAATTGATGGAAAGAAGGCAAAGTAATGGTAGAAACTAAAGAAAAGTTAAAAGCAGGAAAAATCAGTCAAATTGTTGGCGTAGTAGTAGATGTTGAATTTGAAGGTCATCTGCCGGCAATTTATAATGCGTTAATAGTTAAAAAAGAAGGAAAAGATCTAGTTTTAGAAGTTGCATCTCATCTGAGTGAATCAAGTGTTAGAGCTGTTGCGCTTGGAACAACTGACGGCGTACAGCGTGGTGCAATTGTTGAGGATACTGGTTCGGCCATTAATGTCCCAATCGGCGAGGAAACTCTAGGTCGGATGTTTAATGTCATCGGCGAGCCAATAGATGGTAAAGGCGGTAGCTTTAAAGAAACTGCGCCAATTCACCGTTTACCGCCTGCCCTGACTGATCAATCAGGTAGTGTTGAAATCTTGGAAACCGGCATTAAAGTTATCGATTTGATTGCACCGATTACCAAAGGTGGTAAAGTCGGTCTACTTGGGGGCGCTGGGGTTGGCAAGACTGTATTAATTACTGAGCTTATAAATAACATTGCCAAATTTCACAGTGGATATTCTGTTTTTGCCGGAGTCGGAGAAAGAACACGTGAAGGAAACGATCTTTATAATGAAATGGCCGAATCAGGCGTTTTAGATAAGACTTCGTTAGTGTTTGGTCAAATGAATGAACCACCGGGAGCCCGGCTAAGGGTCGGGTTGTCAGGTTTAACTATCGCTGAGGGCTTTAGAGATAAAGGCAATAACGTGCTACTTTTCATTGATAATATATTCCGATTTACGCAAGCAGGAGCCGAAGTATCTGCTCTACTGGGAAGATTACCTTCGGCTGTCGGCTATCAGCCAAATTTGGCGCAGGAAATGGGCGCTTTACAGGAACGAATTACATCGACAAGAAAAGGCTCTATCACTTCTGTTCAAGCCGTATATGTACCTGCTGATGATTTAACTGACCCAGCACCAGCAACAACTTTTGCCCACTTGGATTCTACTATTGTGCTTAACCGCGCATTAACAGAACTTGGTCTATACCCTGCGGTCGATCCGCTAGATAGTAGTTCAACCATTTTAGATCCTGAAATCGTAGGAGATGAGCATTACCAAGTTGCTCGCGAAGTTCAGCGCGTTCTACAGCGGTATAAGGATCTCCAAGACATTATTGCGATACTAGGCATGGAGGAACTTAGTGATGAAGACAAACAGACAGTTTCAAGAGCTAGACGAATTCAAAGATTCTTAACTCAGCCCTTCCATGTGGCTGAAGTATTTATCGGTAAGCCTGGGAAGTATGTATCGCTTGCAGACACTATCGCCGGGTTTCGTGAAATTCTCGATGGAAAACATGATGATAAATCAGAAAATGCTTTTTATATGAGAGGCGATATTTCTGAAGTAAAAGATGACTAATATTATGAATATCGAATCGAGACATGGTGACACGGAATGCATAAATCCGACTAAAGCTGACCTTGTAAGCCATGATTTTAATCTTTTAATCAAACGATTATTGAATGAAGAGATTAATCCAAATTTATCTGAAAATATAATACCTCGCAATTTCGATTTAAATATTTCTGGTATAGACAATGATTAGATTCGAATTAGTTACGCTTGACGGTGCTAAATTCGCAGGTGATGTATACGAAGTTTTATTGCCGACTTTAGACGGTCAGATCGGAGTACTATCAAAGCATATGCCGCTTATTAGCGTTGCTACAAGGGGCGTGATAAGCATTCGAGTTAACAGTTCAGATAAAGACGACATGCTGCGTCATTATGCTACCAATGGCGGTGTTATTGAAGTTAAAGATAATATCTTAAGAGTACTCGTCGACGAAGCAGATTTTGAAGATGAAATAAACGAACAAGAAGTATTAAAAGCTATCGAAGAAGCAAAAAGACTGCAAATGACGGCTAAAGATCAAGTGTCGATTGAACATGCACAAAGCTTAATCGACCGCCACGAAACCAGATTAAAGGTTGCTGGACTTAGGCGGCATAAACGGCGAACTTAACTTCTTAATAAACATTGTTGTATATAATAATTTGCATAAATGCAAAAAAGTATTATGCTTGAGGTATCACTTAATAGGAGGTCAAACATTATGTTTGGACGACAAAAAATTGCCATGATGGTGGCTGAGTTTGTTGGTGCCGGAACTCTGGCATTAACTTTATTTTCAATGCAGCGCTACATGCCTAATACGCTTTCGTTTTTTCCAGCCTTGGTAGCAGGACTTACAGTCGCAGTAATGGTTCTAATTTTTGGCGATGTATCCGGAGCTCATATTAATCCGGCTATAACATTTGGTTTATGGACAGCCAGAAAAATTCAGACAGGCCGAGCGATAGTATATATGGCGGCACAGATGCTAGCTGGTGCCGGAGCATGGTTTCTACTTAGATATTGGACGACAACCAGCATGTTTCCATTGAAAAATATTTCAGGCAGAAATACTGATTATAAAGTGCTTATTGCAGAAGCGGTTGGAACTTTCATCTTTAGCTTTGGTTTTGCAGCAGCAGTTTATAGAGCCTATGAAGGTCTCCAAAAAGCAGCTACAATTGGCGCTTCTTTCGCAATTGGAATACTTGTTGCCTCATTTGTTTCTAATGGTATATTAAACCCGTCAGTTGCTCTTGGCATAAATTCGTTTAAATTGCCTTACGTAGTCGGTCCGCTATTAGGGGCGATAGTTGGGATAAACTTATATTCTCTTATATTTGCCGATCGAGTTGAAAAAGTAAGAGAAGTTAAAGTAGTTCCTAAAAAAACCGCCATTAAGAAAGCTCCTGCCAAAAAACGGCGCAAATAAATCTAGACAGTATTTTAAATTGATCCGTTAATCATGTCCGATTCAAAGTTTTTAACTCCTGCTAGATTTTTCGAATAATTAGCGGTATCAGGAAAATTCAAATCTTGAATATGTTGCCATACCACCTTTATCAGTTGTTTAAATGTTTCGAGCTCAGATAGGTCAAATTCTAGAATTAAATTATCAGCCAGCTTTCCATAGCTGTTAGTTTCAATAAATTCAAGTTCAGCCCTATTTAAAGCGGCTCGCTTGCTAAAACTAGCCGATCCATCGATTAACAGTTTATAAAACATAAGCTGCTGTTTATAGCGGTGCAACTTGATCTGTTCATAGTTATCTTTACCGCGCCAGTTGCTAGACGGCTTTCCGGTTTTAAAATCTATGACTGAATTAATTTGCTGGTCTTTAAACTTAATCTTATCAATCTTCCCACTTAGTTTTGCATCATTAACGACTACGCCTTCATTATTGAAACCTCGTTCAATTAAATCTGTGATTTTAAAATTTTCAGATCTATATTTAATGTAATTTAAAAGAGCTTTGGTACCTCTAATTTCATATCTGTTATAATCTTCAGTTTTCAAATGTTTTTTTGCAAGTATTTCCTGATATGTGATTATAATTTTTTTATTATCTGGAAATTCCCTACTCTCTTTAAGCTGGCTGTAATACCACTGGATCGCTTTATGTATACTGTCGCCGTAAGCTGCCGGGGGTGTTGGTGCTTGAGGGAACCTAAGCAGATTATGGACTAAATAATAATTTGGACCATTATATGCTACGTCTATAAAATTATTAAGATGAGTTACGCTTAATTTGTAGTTTTTTAAAATTGGTTCGAACAAGGTTTTCTTATCAGCAATAATCTGTCGGAAACGGTATGCCCAGTCTGTAGATAGGATCTCAGCAGATAGAGCTGTATTTGGAGTTGATATTTGTACCGGTTGCAACAGCTTATTAATAGTCTGGTCGATATTTGTGTTTCCACCGATGAAACTTAGACCCTGAGATAATTTGTTCTCAAGATTATGACTGTAACTGGTAATAATTAAATTATATTTAGCTCTAGTTAACGATACATAAAACAGCCTCAATTTGTCATTATTACCATCGCTAGCTGGATCTAAGGGTAGATTTTTTGGCAGTGTTATCCGACTAGTATAGTTTTTAGATGTTGGTCCCCATACTTCATCCTGAACATTAATAATAAAAACCGTTTCAAATTCTAGACCCTTGGCTTTATAGGCAGTCATTACCTGCACTGCATTTGTAGATTGGGTATGAGGATTTGTGTCGATTATTTTAATGTTTGCTTGCCTATGCAGATTCACATAATCTAAGAGATCGTATATGAATAAAGTCTTATCCGGTTTCCATTGTCTAAGTTTTTGTCTGATAGTGGAAAGCTGGCCCAACGTAGCCAAATATTTATCAGTCTGATGTTCATATTTTAAATTGCTGAAATAGTAAGACATCATCGGTGAATTAAACTTTTTAACGGAAGTTGCCGATTTTTCGAGTTTATCACTAAACTCTGCCGGATCGATTCCGATAATACTGTCTAAAATATATTCCAATGGTTGAGTAGACGACTGTTTCGACAAATCAATAAACCAATTGACGATTTCAATAATTCTGTTATTTTTCGCTTTTAGTATTGTTTCCAACCAGTGTTTATGTCCATCGTAACTGGCCATACTTATTTCTATTAGTTCGGCGTTTTTAAGTCCCCAAAAACTATAAGATAATACATTTGCAAGAAGCGAATCTATATCTTTATGATCACCCCGGTGTATTGCATAAATAAGCTCAGCTGTTTTAAGTATCTCAATGATAATAGGTGATTCTAAAATATTTTCACGTCGTTCATAAGATACTGGTATTGTCTCAGAAACTAGGTATGGAATAAGCCGTTCTAAATAGCGGTGTTTTGGGGCTATCACTGCTATTTCTTGTGGCATGGTACCGGATTCTAATATTCTTTTAATTTGTTCAGCAATCCATTTGTACTGAGATAATTCAGATGATAACACGGCTTGTTCTATTCGAAATTCACTGGAATCTATATTGGCAATAAGCTTTGTTTTTTTAGTCGGAAGCAGTTTCGATATTCGATCTGTAATTTGATCGCCGATTTGAGATGCAATTGTTAATATCGCATCGTTAGAACGGTAATTATCAACAAGTGAAACTACAAGAGGATCGCTATATGACTCTAAAAACTGGACCATATTGGAAACTTCAGCCCCCTGAAATGCGTAGATTGCTTGATCATCATCTCCCACAACCATAATATTTGGACGATTTTCGTAAATCGGATTATTGCCTAATGCTTTTAATATTCGTAGTTGCGCTTTATTGGTATCCTGAAACTCATCAACCAGAATGTACTGATAACGCTCTTGCAAATTCGAAGCAAGTTCACTGTCTTCTTCTAAAGCTTGAACGGTTTGTATAATCATATCGTCAAAGTCAAACAAACCTTTTTGACTTAATGAGTTCTGAAGCGAGTCGTAAACATCCGATACAGCAGTTATTTTACTCAAATTTCTACCATCGTCTTTAAAAACATGCATACCTTCATCATTTTTTTCGCACCATTTGTTTCTCCAATCAGTAATTCGGGGGGCGTACCGTCCAGTATCTTGCGTGCTTTCTATTGCCAACTCAAGCTCTTCAGCTGCTGCAACTATATACTCTGGGAAACCATATAATATTTTATTTTTTGATGCCAGTTGAAAAGATTTCAATAGTTGGAAATACTTGTTTATGTATTTTGGCGAAGTCGGTTGGCTAAATGTTTCAGCCAGTTTTTGGCTAAATTGAATAAATAACTTTTTGTTTGATGAAATTATCACTTTAAATTCTGACGAACTTAATCCATTTTGCTTTAACCGGCTGATAATTTTTGCACAGTCGCTGAGCATAATATATTCGTCGTTCAGTTTAGCCGAAAGCGGGTTTGAATGTGGCAGTTGATCGAATATTTCTCGGAGCAGCGCATAGATACCAATATCATCAATTTGTGATAATAAAAGTCTCTGTCTGAAGTGATCTGGAAACTGATTTATAATCTCTGTTCCAAAGCTGTGGAAGGTGTGAATGCTGACATGGAAAGCTGGCTGACCAACTATGTTTTCCAGTCTTTCCCGCATATTTCTAGCAGCGTTGTCAGTAAATGTAAGACATAAGATATTTGCCGGCGAAATATCGGTTTTTTTAAGTATATTGGCAACTCTCATCGCAAGAAGTTGGGTTTTACCAGTTCCCGGCCCGGCTAAAATCATTACTGGCCCGTCAATTGTATCTACGGCAAGGCGCTGCTTATAGTTTAGCTTATTATATTCTAGCTGGTAGTCATGCATGCCTATATTGTAACCTGCCAATTAATAATTCCGGCTTGCTTGAACATCCCAGCAGGACTATTCTTAGCTTAACAATATAACGGAGGTAATTTTCATGTCGTCTCTTAAAACTATAGAAGATAAGCTGGCAGAGCTTTTTAAAAATGCGCCGTCTATGTCAGAAAACGGAAAAGACACTTTAGTCAAAGTATGGCCGTGGATAGCGTTAATTTTCGGAGCGCTTCAAGTACTAGCGGCATGGGGATTATGGGAGCTAACGAGATTTACAAGCGATCTTTTAATCACTGGTTTAACGGCAGCTCCATCAGGAATTGATAAAACGTTTATATATTTAGGCATAATAGTCCTGCTAATAGACGGAGTTATTCTACTTATGGCTTTTAGTCCGCTGTCAAGACATGAAAGACGAGGCTGGGACCTGCTTTTTGCTGGCGCCTTGTTAAATTTAGCTTATAGTGTAATTTCGATATTTATTAACGAACGCGGGGTCCCGTCATTTATATTCAGTTTAATTGCTTCGGCAATTGCATTTTATCTTTTATTTCAAGTAAGAGATAAATATAAGGGCATAAATTCACCGAGAGTTCCAAAAATAACTAATAAATCTAATCATAGTTAAGCCTTTTCTCAGGATAAATTAATAACATGAGTTTTGTGCTGCTTATCAGCACAGTTTTTTTGAGAAACTTATTTTGTTAGGTGGAGTCTGAAATAAAACAAGTTTTGTCGGTATGTGGTCTCAGCTAGATTTCAGATACCGCGTTATACTATAGTTTCATGCGGATACTAATTATTGAAGACGAACATAAGATTGCCAATGCAATTAAGCGCGGCTTGGAACAACAGTCATATGCCGTAGACGTTGCATATGATGGTGACCAAGGACTGATAATGGCAACGACAGAACCTTATGATCTTGTGATACTCGATAGGATGCTGCCAGGAAGTATTGACGGTATAGGAATTTTAAAGCATCTGAGAAAAAACTTAATTCATGTTCCGATACTGCTTTTAACAGCCAAGGATAAAGTGCTTGATCGGGCTGAAGGGTTAAACGCAGGAGCAGACGATTATTTAGTTAAACCTTTCGCGTTTGTAGAACTGATAGCACGTGTCAGAGCACTGTTAAGACGTCCACGTGAGTCAATATCGAATGTTCTTAAGTATAAAGATCTTGAACTGGATCCTGAACAGTTCTTTGTTAATCGAAGTTCAAACCGAATTGAACTTACAAATAGAGAGTTTGCCCTACTTGAATATCTAATGAGAAATGCCGAGCGAATAGTTACAAAAGATGCAATTATGCAGCACGTATGGAATTATGATTCTGATATTTTACCAAACACAGTTGAGGTATATATTGGTTATTTAAGAAATAAAATCGATAAACCTTTTAACCTGTCACCTCTACTACATACAAGGCGAGGTTTTGGTTATTATTTCGGAATAATGACTTAATGTTTCATAAAACGTCGCTAAAATTATCTGCGCTTTATCTAGGCATTATTATGGTTATCAGCTTTTCATTTAGCTTGAATTTATATCATTTATTGACTCAGGAAATTGATCGTGGATTTAGGCGACAGACTGCTCTTGTCGACAATCTGCCGCGTTTTGATGGCTTTACCAATGTCCGCGATCAATTTATCAGCCAGCGGCAATCCGAGTATAAAAGTGCGCACGATCACATTGTCAGCCGTTTAATATTAACTAATTTATTAATACTAATAAGTGGTGGATTTTTAAGTTATTACTTAGCTCGACGTACATTAATGCCGATTGAAGAATCACATAACGCTCAAAGCCGCTTTACGGCTGATGCTAGCCATGAGCTTAGAACACCACTGGCCGTAATGACAACTGAGAATGAAGTTACGTTAATGAAAAAAAATATTACTTTAATTCAGGCTAAAAATCAGATAAAAAGTAATCTAGAAGAACTACAAAAACTGACAGCTCTTACCGATGGCCTGTTAAAGCTGTCTCAGCTAAAAAATGACTCTATAGGTACTGAAAAAATATCTTTAGAGCACGTCGTTGATCAAACACTGCTAAGGGTTTTGTCCTTTGCTGAATCTAAAAATATATTAGTTAATACAAATATAAAGTCGAATTTACTGGTGACTGGAGATGAAACGAGTTTAATTGAAGCTTTTGTAACTATTGTCGATAACGCCATTAAGTACAGTCATCAGAAATCTGAAATTAAAATAACAGCTATCACAGATAAGAAATATGTGACCGTTAAAATTACCGATCAAGGTATTGGAATATCTAATCTAGATCAAGAGCATATATTCGAAAGATTTTACCGTGCCGATCAGGCACGAAATAAACAGAATGTTGGAGGCTACGGTCTAGGACTTGCAATAGCCAAAAATATTATCGAACTGCATGGTGGCAGCATTAACGTGGTTTCTACTCCAAAAAAAGGATCTACATTTAATGTACGGTTGCCACATTATCTAAAATCCAAAACCATATAAATGCATAATTAATTTTGTACTGGCGTCAATGTAGTTTTAGTAAGACTAACATTTGATGCTGTCAAACTTCCATCGGTAGCGGCTGTTCCCGTGACTACGACAGTTTTACCTTGAGCAATATCACTTACACTTGAATCGTCTTGTTTTGAATAGGTTGTCGAGTTATTTAGATAAACTGTCTGAGTATTACCACTTGCCAGCTTAACGGTCATACTCGTCCCATCAATACTTATCACCATACCGGCAACTCTTGGACCTCCGAATTGTCCCCTTCTACCGGCTCTCGCACCACCTGTTCCAAAATTAGCCGCTCTAGTTGTTGAAGATGCTAGCTTTGTTTTAGGTTTCAAATACCATCCTGCTAAAAACCCACCGCCCCCAAATAATAGAGCTGATATAACTATTGGTATAAAAATTTTACTATTATGTTTCATAAATTCTCCTTTATTAATTATTCATATTTCAGGGCATCAATTGGTTTTAATCGGGCAGCTCTGTTTGCCGGATAATAGCCAAACATTACTCCGATTAACATTGACACTCCGAAAGCAAGCACAATAGACCACCAAGTTAGCACAGTCGTTACTAGGTTAAAATGATTTAATAAGACTGCGCTTAGTAGGCCGATTGCTATACCGCAAAGACCACCGACAATAGTAAGTACGATGGCCTCACTTAAGAACTGATTTCCTATATCCCGTTTTCGTGCACCAACTGCTTTTCTGAGACCTATCTCCCTAGTTCTTTCAGTTACTGTTGTAAGCATCATATTCATAATACCGATACCTCCAACCAATAAGCTTATCCCTGCGATTGAACCGAGTAAAATAGTTAGTGTGCGGCTTGACGATGATAAACTCGATGCGATATCGGTTTGGTTTACGATTTGAAAATCTGGTCTGGCTGGGTTGGATATGTTATGCAGATTAAGCATAATTTGACTGGCCTGTGCTTGAACTGAACTTATATCCGATGACGACTGGGCTGAGATGCTAATACTTGAGACCGATGTAGCTTGCCCAAATAGATATCGTTGTGCAGTGACTAAAGGAATAAAAACATTGTTATCGGGTGAAGTAATTCCGCTGCCACCTTTTGCATTTGCTATACCCAGTACATTAAAACTTACGTTGCCAATTCGAATTGTTTTTCCGACTCCGGACGATGTATCGCCAAACAGCGTCTGCGCTACAGTCGGGCCTAATACTGCAACTCTTTGGGCAGTATTATTTTGCTGCTGATCAAAAAAAGTCCCGTCTGAAACTTGAACATTATGTACTAATGCATAAACTGGGTTTGCCCCATATACAGTTGTATTTGTATTATTCGATTTATAGTTTAACTGGTAACGTTTTGAAAGCTCAGGAGATATGCCGTTTACAAATTGCATTTGTTTTTGGAGTGCGGTCGCATCGGAAACTTTAAGGGTTTGATTTGTACCGATGCCCTGACTAACTCCAGCTGTGGTAGTTGAGCCGGGAATAATAACAACTAGATTTGAACCTAGAGCGCTAATATTATTTGTGATGGTTTTGGTGGCACCTTGGCCGACTGCCACCAAGGTTATAACTGATGCAATTCCTATTATTATGCCAAGCATTGTTAATGCCGATCTAGCTTTATTCATAAGAAGTGAAAAACCGGTTTCATTAACTAGGTCAGAAATTTTCATAATAAGTTTTTTCTTTTATCAGAATTTATCTCATCTTTAATAATATGCCCGTCTTCAATTCTAATAATTCTCGAAGCGTAGTTTGCAACTTGCGGGTCATGAGTTATTAAAATTATCGTCCGTCCTGATTGATTAAGCTTGATGAATGTTTTAAGCACAATCTTTCCAGTAGTCTGGTCTAAATTGCCAGTCGGCTCATCGGCAAGTACGATACTGGGATTATTTACTAGTGCCCGAGCAATCGCAACCCGCTGCATTTGGCCGCCTGAAAGTTGGTTAGATTTATTATTAGACAGATTAAGGTCAAATCCGGCTGATTCCAAAGATCGCTTGACCAGACTTATCCTATCTTTTTTAGTTATCGTTTGATTATAAATCAGCGGTAAATTAACATTACGGCTGGCTGTTGCTCTGGGTAAAAGATTAAAAGATTGAAATACAAAACCGATTTTTTGGCTTCTAATAAGAGCCAATTCATCGTCTTCCAGACTCGAGATTAGTTTATTATCTAAAATATATTCGCCGCTCGATGGACTGTCTAACGCACCGATTATATTCATGAGCGTTGATTTTCCTGAGCCTGATGGACCGATAATTGCTACGAATTCACCAGATTTTATTTTAAATGAAACATTATTTAAAACGGTTGAGGCATTGGCGCCACTACCATAGCGCTTAGTAATGTTCTTACATTCTAATAGCGTGGAACCTACGTTCATTTTATTGACCAGTACCGCCGCCTCTTGCACCGCCTCCACCGAACCCTCCTGTCCGGCCACCTGATAACTGAAACAGATTGGATGATGTACTGGAACTGCTTGATTTGCTTGTTTGGGGGTTAATTGTCTGAGTAATTACAGACTGGGAAGTATCTAAACCGCTGGTAATTTCGGTATCTGATCCGGTAGTAAGACCCGTCTGTACGGTAACGTCGCTCGGACTATTATTTATTAATATCTGGACAATCGTTGAACCATCTGATGCAGTTTTTACAGCGCTGTTAGGAACATATATAACATTTGGCTTAACCTGAGTGGCAATTGACGCCGAAACGCTCATACCACCTTTTAGGTGAGGATCAGAAGCATCAAATGATATTACTGCGTTGTATGTTACGACACCGGAAGTTGAAGTGCCGGTTGTGTCTATACTTGCGACTTTACCGGTAAGCTGTAGCGAACTCAGTGAATTAAAGGTTAGCGTGACTTTTTGATCAACAGTAACTTTAACAGCATCAACTTCGTTAAGTGAAATTGATGCTTGAATACTGTTCGGATCAACAATTGTGACTGTCCCTGCGGCTGAAGAGGTTGTAGTTGTCGAAGTAACCGTGCCTCCGCCGTTTACTTGATTTCCAACGGCGACATTCATTGCTGAGACTATGCCATTAATTGGAGCACTTACTGTTGTTTGGCTGGCATTAGCCAGCTGATTTTGATAATCTTCCCAAGCCGTGTTTAGATTTGCCTGAGCTGCCGTGGTACCCAATCTGGCCGCTACTAATTGCTGATTGGCTAGTGATAATTGGGCGGGAGTCGCAGTCCCGAGAGAGTTTAGATTGTCCAGATTATTCTGATTTTGAATCACTGTTGACTGGGTACTTGCAAGTGATTGTTTTGCCTGTAGGTAGCTGGCATAAGATTTATCAGCAGCAGTTGCTAGGGTTGGATTTTTTATCGAGTAAAGGGTCTGACCCGAGCTTACAGTTTGCCCGACATGAACATTTACGCTAGTTACCATACCGCTTTGCTGAGACGATATCACTGCTGTATTGCCATAGCTTATATTGCCGGTACCTGAAACACTGTCAACAAGCGTGCCTTTTGTGACTGCTTGAGTGATATATCTTATTTTTGCTGGTTTTGGCTTGAAAATTAAGAAGCCTGAGATCGCAATTAGTATTATCAACACTCCAACAATTAATCGAACATGGCGTCTTATAAACTGCCAGATCCCACGGCGAGCTGTTTCAGCCATTGTCACTCCTAATTATTATTGCTTAACGATATAAATGTATCTTAAATAGTTAAGCTGATAATTGACTGAGCGCTTTTTAAATCTATGTTTTAATAAGATCGATTATTTTGTTCGACGAACGTTAGTGCAAAACCAGTATTATCTCCACGGCCAGCTCGTCCTATCCGGTGGATATAGTCGTCGTAAGTATTCGGTACGTCAAAGTTTATGACATGAGTAATATCTGAGACATCTATACCTCTTGCAGCTACATCTGTCGCTACCAATATATTAACTTGGTTATCTCGAAAACTTCGTAGCGCGCGTTGCCTCTGTGACTGCGACTTATCTCCGTGAAGAGCATCTGCTTTAAAGCCGCGTTCTACGAGACCGTTACTTAATTTTTCGACGTTTCTTTTTGTTTCGCTAAAAATCAAAACCTTTAAAACGTCTTGTTTGTTCAATATGTCATGTAATTTATCTATTTTATCGCTTGGGTGACTGAAATAAACTACGTTTTGTTCAACATTGTCGCTGGTCTCGCCAGTTTTAACAGAAATCATTACTGGATCAATCATAAAACTTTCAATTAAGCTTCTAAGCTGCGAATCGAGTGTTGCTGAGAAAAATAGTGACTGTCTTTTTTGAGGTAGTTCTCCAAGTAGAAACCTAATATCATTTATGAAACCCATATCTACCATTCGGTCTACCTCATCTAATACTACGATGTTAAATGTAGACAGATGTAGTCCTCCGCGCTTGACGTGGTCTTTTATTCTGCCAGGAGTTCCAATTACGATTTCCGGCTTATCGCGCAGATCTCTAATTTGTTTAACGATCGGCATGCCGCCAATTAATAATGTTCCAAATAAACCAGTACCTTTAGCGAACTGGCGAATTTCAGATTCAATTTGAAGCGCAAGCTCCCTTGTCGGTGCTATGATTATTGCCCGACTTCCCTTTTGGCTAATAATTTTATTTAGTAGTGGAATTGCAAAGGCCGCGGTTTTACCGGTACCGGTATTTGCGATACCGATAACATCTTTACCTACTAGTCCGATCGGTATTGACATATCCTGAATATGCGAGGGTGACGTATAGCCTTTAGAAGCTATATTTTGTTTTAAAATTTCGTGAATCTCAAACTCGTTAAAAGTGCTTATTGATTCGTAATCACTGCTTGTTATAAGTGAAGCCGGTTTGATAAAGCGCTTTGGGTCAATCGATTGTTTTCGACCGCCGCTGCGATTTGCTCTCGGTCGGTTATTTGCTGATGAATAGCTAAGTCCGCGGCGCGAACCGCTGGGACCGACATTACGTCGATTATACATAAAAATAGAATCCTTTTTTATAGTTAGTTTATAGCTCGATTGCTAAATGAAATCGAGTACCTTGAGTAAACTAACTCGGATTCATTAAAAACAATTACTATAATAATAGCACAACCCTTTAGTTTTGTCTAGCTAAAGCCAAACTAGAAAGTATTGAATTTAAGGAGTATACTACTATATATAAATGTGTGAGGTTTGTGTATGAGTAAAGATAAAGGGCGCAAAGAAAAGAAAAAGCCGAAAGTAGTTAAAATATGATCGCTCCGCCAATTATGGAAGAAATTGAAATTGTAAGTGCTCTGAAATTAATGGAGTCCGATCCCGGATTGGTAACTAAGTCAGCCTACCGCGCTAATATTGTTCTTTGGCCCGACAATAAAATTTCCTTTGTCGATGCTCACCTGGCATATATTAAAGCTCATCCAACTACAAATCCCCGACATTATTTGTCAAATCTTAGACTTATACTTCGAAAAAA
>JBBQQG010000019.1:0-20531 GCA_038216175.1 Saccharimonadales bacterium (SeqCode) | reverse complement strand
TCAAAAGCTTTGGCCATATTTTCGAATACTCCAATTCATTCATTGTGGCAATATATACCACAATGCTACTTAATATTTACCTCTTTGACTAGCTAGTTATGTGAGATGTGTGCTCAGTATATTGGGAGCCTGACAATTATCGTTTTAAACGCCTACACAGTAGTTGCCACCTTTTTACTAGTATTTGCTGTAAGTATTATGCAAAAAAAATGGGAAAATACTGTATTTGTTTATTTTCTAATGGGAGCACTATTCTGGACTTTGGCTATAGCTTTCTATCAGGTTATCAGTAACGGCAAAATTGAATACTATTTTCATAAGTCAGTTTATAATATTTTTCTAATATCATCATTGTATTTGATATCAATCATTTATTTATTTTATAAATATATAAAAGATAATATAAAAGACAACAAAACTATGGTAAGTATAATGCTTGTTGCATCATTAATCTTTTTTATGGGTTCTATAATTCATAATTTTAAGATACAACACTTTGGCTTCCATTCAGATTCAGTAAGCAAAGTGTCGGCAAATTTAATTTCAGAACAGTTTATTGCTGCTAGAAATACTAATCTTATAATATATGGCGTATGTTCTTCGGTAGATATTTATTCGTTAAATAAATTAATATTTTCAATGAACGGATATGGGCCTAACTTACAGTTTGACTTAATAAAAACAGGACCAAAATTCGAGTATAATGATTCGTTTTGGGTAAGTAAGTTCAACGAATATTTTGATTCTAAACAACCGTTGAATGTCTTAACGTCACAAAGATTTTCAAAATTATTAGATCACTCCAAACTAAGTAAAAATCAATCTATTATTGAAAATTCTAGCAGATGCTAACGCAATAACCCTTACAATTTTTTTTAGTTATAGTTATTAAACTAAAAAACGGTTAAACCCAAACTGTGTTCAATACAATTAAGATTATGATTAAGTCATTTCGTTAAATATTAACAAGAAAACAACTTAACAGTGCTATTGGCTGAATCCATCATTATTAGCATTAGATATTTTTGAATATATTTCACCAATTTCATAAGGCTGAATCATATGAACCTGTAATGCTTCGATCACAGCCGCTCTACCACAAGCCAAAATTGCTTCATTAGATATTTTATATTTATCGGTACCTATTTTGCCAAGGTTATCCAGATGTTGGACTAAAACATTAGTTCTTGGAAGCAAGTCAAGACTTACACCAAGATTAGTAGAAATTACAGCTGCGAGTTCCATTGTTTTAATTATTATTTACTTTCTATATATCTATTATATTCCTACCGTCAATACTAAGATGATAGATTGTTAAATTTTGTTATTTTTTGTTAATAGCTATATGAGTTTGTCTAGCGATCAGAAATGAGTCGATAAATGAGATAAGTAACAAATAAAGAATTAAAAGATTACTGATATATTGCAAATACAATATAAAAATGGAATAATCGTTTTAAAGGCATATATAAATGATTGATGGAATAATCCCAACTGAAAAAAATACGTTTAGTGACGGACTAGAAAATATAATTAAGTCTGCTTCACTCGATGATATTAACGAAAACACGATCAGAAGAAGTATAAATAGGGGTGTTGGTTTTATTTTGCTACGAAGTAAAAGTTTAAGAAGCAATGGAGGATGGGGAGGTAGTTTAGGAAGGTCAACTGATTATTTCGAAGGCCGCATCGAAGAGATTGCAGAAACAGTCTGCACAACTATTAATTTCACGGAAGCGCCTTCGATTGAACTAATTACAAGATACAGGCATTTAATCGAGCAGGAAGCTGTAAAAAGTTCTGAGTTAACAGAATTTTAAATTTGCCTTGATATTTTGAAGCTAGTACATTTAATTATAATTTTTTTCTATCTAATCTAACGATATTAATAAATAGTATTATATTATTTGCAAATGTAGCTTTTGTGAGTATGCTTTATCTAAATGATATCAACATACGAAAAATCTATGGCACTTCAAAAACACCTTGATGACTTGCAAGATTCACCGTTAAGTAGGAAAATCGCAGCGCTACGAGGTATCGATTTAATTAATAAAGACAGGGACGATAATACACTTAGAGCAGCGCATGCGTCGTCTGCGTATCTTCTTGACGATGAGTTAACAAGCAAGTCTTTAGATTATTCTCCCCAAAGATTTGGCGAAGTAATTTTAAAAGGTGCTGTGCCACGTGTTAGTTGTATAGATATCTCTGAAAGACTTATAATTGCACTCCCGTTTATTGATGCAGTTGTCTTAGGACCAGTTATAGAATTAGAACCTGAGTATGTAGAGTTCGAATTAGGAATATATAGCGCTGTGCTTCCTATTGGGGTTCCGCTTGAGAGACCGTTATATACCCCAGTTGAAGATATTCTCGCTATTTTTGCTGCCTGAGATATTGAAAATAGCTAAAATTAGCAAAAAAGACAGTTTTATAACCAATTGCCAATACAAAACTAGAAATATTTTTGGATATATTTAGTAAATCGTTATGTAATCGTCAACCTGCCACTCTAACTTTTAACCCGCCAGAATGAATTTTATATGTTAACGGAGTCGGCTGACTAACGAGCTCACCGTCGATAGACAATTTTATGAATTTCTTTTTTGAATTTATAATTACTGGGCCTTTTGTGTGCTCGATGTAATCTTCTGCTCTTTTTTTGTGGCCGAAAAAAATATTTACAGTTATCCGGATTATATTAGCTATCCGATTAGTACGAATCACATATAAGTAAAGCTTTCCAGAATTTATTTGAGTGCGGTTGGTAAATCCCATTTTTTTAAAAAACTGATAAGAGTTATTACCGACAAATAACATCGGTGTTCTATATCTATAATTTCCGCTTGGAGATTTAATTGATAGCAAGTGTGAGTCGAATTGATGTAACGAGGCTAAGCTTCCTATGACAGCCGCCGGCCATTTGCCGATTTTAGCTTGTAGCTTCTGTCTTTTTACGAGCGTATCAGGGTAGATCCCAATGCTAGAATTGTTAACAAAAACTTTGTTATTGACGGTCGCATAATCAACTTTGACAGTTTTGCCATTAATAATAATTTCAGCAGCTTCTACTAACTCAAGTGGCAGGTCTAGGTCTTTAGCAAAGTGATTAAGTGTTCCAGCCGGTAAAATTCCAAGAACTATGTCAAACTCTACCGAAAGAGAAGCAGCTAAATTTACTGTACCATCTCCACCTGCAGCTACTAAAATATCGAACAGACCATCTTTAATACTCTTTTTAAGAGTGCTTATTTCAGATGATATTGAAAAGTATTCAGTTTTTAAATTCTTTTTTTTAAATAGTTTTTCTATTTCATTTTTTTTAACTGAATTTGAGTTGGATTTTCGATTATAAAGTATAGCAATTCGTAACGTCATGGATTTACGTACTTAACAATTAGAAGCAGGGAAGTTCCGCCTAAAAGCCACCCGACCAGTACATCTGAAGGAAAGTGTGCTCCTAAATATACCCGCGATATACCGATAAGAAGTATTAATAAAAAGAATAATAAAAGAATTATATAATTCCATGGATGCGGTAATCGATTATAGAGTAAGTAGGCGATTAACCCATAAAACACCACTGATCCAAATGCATGACCGCTAGGGAAACTATAACTCTTAATTTTCATATGTTGTACAAACAATGTATCTGGTCTTTTTCTATGGATGATTAGTTTTAACAGCGTATGCGCCCCAAATGCTGCCAGTCCGAAAACCTCTGCGAATATAAGTTTTGGACGGTGTTTAATCAGACCAACAACAAACACTGTTATTGCAGCAGCAATCACAACTGCTGGCTCGCCGATAAATGTCGCAGCTATCATTATTGGGCGTACCCAATCGGGGAGTTTTTTAATTAATAACCCGAAAAATTTATCAAACCAGACGACATATCGATACATATTGCGATTATAGCAAAAGGAAAAACTTAATTAGCATTATATTATCAGAACGATCGGCGTTAGGAATTACTATATATTCTTTTCAAGGAATTACGCATATATTATCTAACAACTTATGCAGGCGGAGTTATCTAATACCAATGCCAAGATGAATAATTTTAATTAAATTTTCACTTCTAGTTAGGTTGATTATTTGTCGCTAAGATACTAGTTTTCACAAAAGTAACAATTCAATGATATGCTTGGCTCTTTATATTATTTCTTTGAAAGGAATTAGTGATTATATTACTATTATCAGTCCTCGATACGTAAACGAATAGCGGCCATCAGTTCAAGAGCACCAATAAATTCGGCATAGACTATCATTCTAGCGTCCTCTTCATTTAAGTTATATTCCTCGGCGTGGCTATCTCCAGTTTGAGAAATAAACTGCATTGACACCTCTAGTACATCATCAGATGAAAAGAAAGCCTGTGTACCTACAGGTAATCCATCATTGCGCATCTTAAGCATCAAATCTTCGGCTGCGTTATTTACTTCTTCGGGTGTTGGAGTACGGAAACGAAATACCTCTTCAAATGTAGGACAATCTTCAGCGTTATTCATAAATAAAAGCATACCAGATTGAGGAGACTAAGAATATTGATTATGTTTGGCAGAAAAATAAATTTGGTATTCCTAAAGATCTTAATATTTTTGTAATCAACGAAGATTGACAATTAAGCAAAAGCATGATACATTAAAGGAGTTAATTAAAAAATAAAAATATGACAAACGAAGCAATCTCAGTTGAAACTGTTATTCCTGCTACATTGGAGGATAATCTTGCTTTCTGGGAACAATGTGTCGATCGGTTAACGATCGAAAGTCCGAGTCTTGCTGGAAGTAATCAATACCCAGAGTGGTATCAAGACAGTATTGAACGTATTAGAGATATAGTACCTCAGCTTCAGGCTGATGGAGCTGATTTAACACAAGGTTCTAAGTATTACGAGTTATTTGCAAAAGAATCCGAACTTCGTTCAAAAATTATCGGATATCCGCAATATAATCATCCGATCCAACAGCTTTCGTACAACCTTGGTGAAAAACTTATGGCTAAAATGCTTAATGCAGAATCAGTAGATGGTGCAATTCATAATGCAATGCTGGACGATCTTAGTCTAACTGTAAAAGAAGCATTTGGTTCTTTAACCCCTGAACTTAATGTTTTAAAGGAAGCGTATGGGCTTAAGAGCGTAACACAGTTACTCGGAATCGGAGGTGACCATTACAGTGACAAACTTCGCAGTTTACTACTTCAAGAAATGCCAATTCGGTGGATGCGTCACTTAGACGAAGAGCGAACTACAGATCCTAAATGGCATGAAACACAGGAAGCTATGCGAAATTGGATGAGTAGGGCTGTAGAAGCTGCTACAGGTATGCCAACAGATGAAGCATCAGATTATGTGTTCTCAGCTTCTAGGCGTGGGGAGGATGGAGCCATTATTAAAATAATTAACAAATTTGATCATTTTGGCATTGGCCGAATACGTGAACTGGCTAAAACAACAGGTATACATGGTCTTGATGCTTATAGTGTCGAGCAACTCGAGCGAATGGAAGAGTTTATCTATAAACCTGCTGAAGTATCCTTGCGTTTAAGTGTGCACGATGTAAATGTTATTTTAGTAAATCGGTTTGGCGATCATAACGGGGTTATGACTAATGTTGCGGCAGATTTCGACGACGAATCTGGCCGAACACTATTTTTCGAAATAACCAACATAGACGATATCTATCGTCGCCTAATTAAACTTCACAAGGCAGGAATACTACCCTCAACATTGTTACTTGCCGCTCATAGTGCTCCTGGTCAGTTTATGGTTACTGATGTCAGAGAGAAAGATAAGAACTCTCAACGTCGAGACATTGCTACCGTTGCTGGCAGAAAGCTCGTAGAAATGGTTTATTCTGGGGATGATCACGATCCGGGAGATTACGGATTTTCAATGCACGGCATGAAAGGCTTGGCTAGAATAGTAGAGACATATATGCAACCAAGCCGAGGTATAGATGACGATGAGTTAGATGCAGGCCGTAAGAAAGTTATTTTTCAGGCATGTCATGCTGCATCAGAAGTTCAGGTTGCTGACCTAGACGACAATCAAGATAAGCTTCAAATCGGTATGGAATCGGTCGTAAGCCAACTTGGTAAAGATCTAATTGCATCTGGAGTAAAGTCTAGCATAGATATTTACGGGGCCGCAGGCACTATCCAAATGCACAGGAATGAGCATGGTGTTCACTATTCTGGACAACCTACATCATTTAATAACGCTTTAGAGGGTAGACCACATATGAATGCCGAACGGATACGAGTTGAGAACGGTAAATTAACCAAACAAGAGGTTGAAGATATTGTATTACGTAAAAAGGTGTAATGATCTAGTTAATTTTAGACGTGGATTACATTTGTTATTAGTCATTAATTGACTGCGCGTACTGGCTTTTTTGACATTTTTTTCAGCTGTTAGGCAAAGCCGTTTATGGTCACCCAGTAAGTAACATAACAGATCATTTGTATCAACTAACGTCATACTATAATGGCAGTTGCTCACATATGATCTGTTCTTTTTCTAAGTTTTTGTCATTGAACGAGGGTTTGGCTAGGGTCGCCCTTAAATCTTAATCAAGTTGATCTCGAAACTCTTTTGGTATTGTAGTTTGACTATTGCTTGTAATACTGTGCGTGTAATTCATATAGTAGCTGTAATTAAGTAATACCATAGATCAATAGCATCACTTAAGTATCTACAATATCTTGATCATAACTACTGAGACTAGTTATGATTTTTGGTAATTATGCTAATTTTTGGCGGGGCATTCAATCGGATTTCTGAAATATCAATATAACTGACCATGAGTACTAATAAATCCAAAAATTACAAAAATGTCATTAACTTTATTTTATAAAGCACGAATATCCCCAGTAATATTAATACTATATAAGCCTGCATATTCCCCAGTAAGTATATGAAGGTGTATTGGTATTATATGGGTCATACAACCATAATCGTTGAGGATTATTAAATTGTTTACGTAATTTAGGGTTTAATTTAGAATACTGTTTTTTGAAATCTCTTAGAGTACTTAATTTTTATGGGTTGGCTTATAAGGAATAGCATCCAAAAATGCATCAGCTTCATCTATATCAAACGGCCCATATGTATCACCATTTGCAATTTCTGTTCGCATTTCATCTATAATTTTAGCCATTTTAGGAGTAATAGGCTCAGAAACTGTAAAGTGTACTTCTCCAGTTTGGCCAAGATTTCGCAAAAATGCATTTACAAGGGTTCCTAGGGGAATACCTAACTGTTTTGCACGCAATTGAGCGAGTTCTTTAACGTGTTTCTTGGTCTTAAGACTTAAAATTGTTGAGTCATTCAGCGTATTCATATACCTTTAGGTATATATATTTTCTATAATTATTTCATCCAAGATGAAAAGGCTGTTCTGTTTCGAAGATGAATAAAGGAGTTCAGTAGAGGCAATTTAAAGTGTCGGATTTCCGAACTTTAACAGTCTAAGCTGTCGAAAAATATCTTCGCTCTGTTTGATAGGCTTCAATATAGTTTTCTTCACAACCAAAAAGTGGGCTAGGTAGGCTAACTAAGTCGTACCAATCCCACGATACAAGTTTACCCGGTTCCATAACTATTGGTTCGCCAGATTCCCATTCAGCTACCATACCAATATCAACATAGTGCTTTGGCGGATATTTTGTAAGGTTAGTCACACACAGAAAGCCAAGGTTTTTGATTTTTATATCTGTTCCGGCTTCTTCTATTAGCTCTCTCATGATGCAATCTTCAAATGACTCCATGCCTTCAAGGTGTCCACCGGGCCCTCCATATTCACCTACTCCATGCGATGCTTTTCGTTGTCCAAGAAGTATGGAATTACCTCGAACAATTAACAGCCCGATTCCCACCTTTGGTCTCGCCATTTCGGTTTTTAAAATCTCCATTACTTAATATTAAGTGAAAGGGGGGTTTTAAAAAAGTACTTCTGCTTGCATTTAATTTGAGGCTGCCAAATGATATTAAGTATGTCACCTGAAGTTTCCGGAAGCCCTGAAAATCTTGATGCACTCCATAATGGGAGATTTGAAGAGATTTTGGGATCTGAACAATACTCAAGATTTAGTTCTTTTTTGAATCACGAAGTACGTCAAATGGATTCCGACACGTTCGCAATTCGTTTGACCTCTATTGTAGACGAAGGTCAATTCTATTCATGGGTAATTTATAAGATAAATGGTGCTTGGGACGAAGATATATTGCTTGAGCCCAATGGTTTAGTTATTCCGTCAGATGATAGAGAATTTTGGCTGACTACGCCAGACGTGTTACGAGATGTCCCTACTTTTATCCCAAATGTCCCTGAAAATTACGAAGAATTATATGGTAACTAAAACGGTTATGCTTGGCGGAGCATAGAGTCGGATTTCCGAACTATCTGTACAGCTGGCTGTGAGTACCAATATGGGTGAATAGAGCAGTCTCATCGTCCACGAGCTCGTAAACCGCTCGAACATTCCCCGTAATATCAATATTATAACTACCTTTGTAGGGTGTATAAATTGCGTGATTGCGAAGTTGACTATCTAGGGGGTCGTTCGTGAAGAGGGTAATTCGTTCTACCATCTTTTGCTTCAGCTTGGGCGTGAGTTTTGCGGCCATTTTATCGAAGCGTCGATGAAAAACAACATTCATAGAGAATTCAAGTGATCTGTAACCGTCTTAGCACTATGGAAGGTAGGTGAGATATTTCTTCCAGCTTGGTAGTCACCGATTGCTTCTCTCAGTTCTTTCTCGATCTCAGGCCTTAGACGTGGCAATGCCGATACAGTAAGAGAGCGACTCCGTACAAATTCTTTTAGATTAGCAATAACGACCGTGCTGAGTGGTACACCAATTTCGTCAGCCAATGCCTGTGCATCCTGCTTAAGGGCTTTACTCAACTTTACGTTGATAATGGTTTTATCTAATGTATTCATATACCAAAGTATACACTACGGTATAATATTGTCAACAATACACTGCCTTATTTGGCGGGGTATAGAGACGGATTTCCGAACACTTGTAGCCAAATAGTCACCAGATTTAGAAATACATTCTAGGTATCAAACAATTCTGGATGTAATTCAGTAGCTGGTCTTTGAGCCGTAGCAGGTAAGATATGTATACCATCAAGGGTTCGTAGCTCTTCGATTAGTCCTACATGCTCCTCACTATCATAAAATACATGGTCTTTATGGGTGGCTATTTTAGATGCAATTGTGCGAGTTAGAAAGTTGCCAGCATTCGTCAGCCTCGCATAAGCTCTATCTCTAGCTGCTTCATTAGCATGACTTGTCTTAATTGCTTCCAGATACGCGTAATCCGATCGTAGATCTTCACTCATAGAATCAGCTTACAACAATCAGACATTACTTAAAACTATAAATTTCTTGGCGGGCTCGACCGGATTTGAACCGGCGATCTCCTCCGTGACAGGGAGGCGTGATAACCACTTCACTACGAGCCCATGAAGGTAAATGACAGATGTGATGATAACAATTTACCCCTAAAATTGCAAACCAAACCTGCTATAATTGCCTCTGTTATTTACGGTTTGCCACCTTAGCTCAGTTGGCTAGAGCATCGCTTTCGTAAAGCGGGGGTCCGGGGTTCGAATCCCCGAGGTGGCTCCAGAGCGGGATTAGTATAATGATAGTACGCTTGCTTCCCAAGCAAGAGGCACGAGTTTGATTCTCGTATCCCGCACCAGGCTAAGCTTAGTACGGTATACTATTTACCAGACAGTTAAATTATGACAGTTCCAAAAAAATATTTTCATGATCGGCTAATACTTCTTTTGTTAAGTGTAAATACATTCTTAGCAATACTGGGAAGCGTACTAATTGGGTTAAATTTGAATAATGGTCACAGTAACGGATATATAGTTCAATATAGGGCAAATTTAGGCCTTAGCGCATTTAAATCTGGTAACGTAACTACTTTTATAAGCTTCATACTTTTTGCCTTATTTACTTTAGTTTTTAATACTATTCTAAGTATTCGCATATATCATGTCAGGAGGCTTTACTCAGTTGTAGTACTTACTATGGCAACGCTATTAATAATTTTAGTATTAGTAGTAAGTAACGCTTTATTATTCAATAATCGTTAAAATTATGAATCAAATTGAAATTCCTTATGTTAAAGACAGGGGAAAAAGATACCGATTTTTCGAGATATTACCTGGCTTGTTAAGCTGGAGTGTTTTAGTATTACCTTTTGTCCTAAGCCTGATAAACCCAAGGCTTACAATAATATTTATAATCGGCTATATGATGCTTTGGTTTGCCAAAGCACTAGGCTTAGATATTCGAGCACTACAAGGTTATCGTACACTTCAACAACATAAGAAACTGCCATGGCAACGAATGTTCGAAGATTTAGAGTCGTTAGATATAAAAGCAAATAGCGAAGTTGTTCCAAAATGGCATGCCGACAACATTGACAGATTAAAGGTTAATCCGACACCCATAAAAGCTAGCAATATTATTAATGCTGTTATTATTGCTACCTATAACGAAAGCCGCGAGATATTAGAACCAACGATTAAGGCCGTTCTTGATTCCGACTTTCCGATGAAAAGAGTCATTTTAGTATTAGCATATGAGGAGCGGGGCGGTGAACATGTTGCTGTTCAGGCTAAACAGCTGATCGAAGAATATCGATCTAATTTTATGTATGCGATTGCTGTCGGACATCCAAATGATATTCCAGGTGAAGTAAGAGGTAAAGGAGGCAACATTACGTTTGCTGGGAGGGAACTCAAAAAATATCTCGAAAAAGAGGATATTAATCCATTAAATGTCGTCGTTACCACTCTCGATTCAGACAATCGACCTCATTCCAAATATCTTAGTGCCGCTGCTTATCTTTATGCTGTAACACCTGATCCAATTACAGTATCTCTTCAGCCAATCCCGATGTTTACTAATAATATTTGGGATGCTCCTGCACCTATGCGAGTAATAGCAACCGGTAATTCGTTTTGGATGGTAGTTCAAGGCTTAAGAACCCATACTTTGCGTAATTTTTCAGCTCATGCTCAAAATATGCAGACACTTATCGATACTGATTTTTGGAGCGTTAGAACCGTAGTAGAAGACGGGCATCAGTTTTGGCGGACTTATTTTAGGTATGACGGCAAACACGAGGTATATCCTATATTCCTACCGATATATCAGGATGCAGTTTTATCTAATACACTTATGAAAACGTTAAAAGCACAATTTATCCAACTTCGCCGGTGGGCATGGGGGGCGTCGGATATTGCATACGTTGCAGAAATGGGCTATTTCAGAAAAAATAAAGCATCGAAGCTAGATGTGACTTTTAAATTTTTTAGATTACTCGAAGGCCATATTAGTTGGGCAACAGCGCCGTTAATTTTGGCTTTTTCTGCATTTATTCCTCTATTATTAAATCCGAAAGATTTTGCTGCTAACCAGTTACCTACTATCGCTAGCCGTGTTCAAACAGTTGCACTAATTGGTATATCTGTAACGCTATTCTTTAGCCTTAAGACACTTCCGCCTAAACCAAAGCGTTATAAGGCTCACAGAAGTATTTTTATGATCCTTCAGTGGGTTTATCTACCGGTAACTACTATTGTATATAGTTCTTTTTCAGCAATAAATTCGCAGACTCGATTAATGTTTGGCAAGTACTTAGGCGAATTTGATGTTACAGATAAAGCATTTGTTACCGAAGATAAAAAGAAACGTCTTTAAATACTGATATTACTTTTTGTGAAATGCTTGGTAATGCCAGTACGAAGCCTCGTCAAATTTTTCCAAAGTCTGCATCACGGTTTCTTTAATTTTAAGTACACTGATTTTGCCATTCAAGAACTGAGGAAATAGTTTTATCATTATCGTATCTGTTAAGGCCGCAGCGTCCGTTATAGCGGTTTTTCTGTGTTTAATGCTCTCGTACACACTTAGCAGTAATTTATCGCGTAAAAACGCGTTATATTGGTCATTGCATTCTACGATAAGAGCTACTTCTTCATCAACTGATTCGGTAGTAGTAAATACAGATTGGCAATTTGTACATTTACGCCTACGCCACACCTTGTGACCACTATTTCTTGACCGAGAATTTGTTACTTGAGTCACCGAAGAACAATATAAACATACCATGACAATATGTTGACATAACGCTATTAATTTACCAAGTGGATAAATGTGAAATAATTGGGGAAAACAAAAGCCCCAAGATTGAGTTTGGGGCTTTGTCTAGGTGCTTATACTATTTTGAAGTAATAGGCGTTCTAGAACGTCGTAACCGACTAATATTTTTCGCAGAATTGCTTAACTCTTCATAGAAAAGTTTAAAGCCCTCTAGCGAGCTATGTGTGGTACTCAAATTATGAGTGCCTCCCGATTAACTAGGTTATGCTAACACGTCATAAATATAAAGTCAATACGCTTAACAGATAAGAATAACCATTATACTAAGTTGTAGCTAATCATGGTGGGCGATACAAGATTCGAACTTGTCACCTCCTGAACGTCAATCAGGCGCTCTAGCCAAATGAGCTAATCGCCCATGATAAATTTTAGATAATTCAGACTGCTTAACAGCTAATAAAGGTACATCATAGTATTAAGAATAGCAATAATTACGGTATTAATTAAAGAGATGTAATTAATACAATACAAAAGTACTAGCATGATACTGCTAGTATGAGTATAATAAGGCTTAGGTGAAATTTTGCGAGGTGTTTCACCTCATAAAGAGACGCGTTTGAATGTAATTGCGAGAACATTCAAACGCTCTCTTTTTATTTTGGCAGATCATACAGGGGTGATATTATGTAGCTAAGGAGAAAGTATGATAAAAAATACCGACGATTTATATGCTATGAGACACAGTTTGGCCCATATACTAGCCACTGCTGTCCAACATAAGTGGCCTGAAGCTAAGTTTGGTGTCGGTCCCGTCGTCGACAATGGTTTTTATTATGATATAGATCTGGGCAGTAAAAAAATGTCTGAAGAAGATTTTGCGACGTTGGAAATTGAGATGAATAAGGTAATAAAGGCCAAACAGGATTTTGAGAAATTTGAAATGCCTATTGAAAAAGCAGTAACTTGGGCAAAAGAAAATAATCAGCCATATAAACTAGAACTGCTAAATGACTTAAAAAGGCAGGGAACAACTGCTGCAAAAGAACTTGATTCTTTAGAACTAGGCTTAGACGTAGATAAAGAGAGTAAAGTTACAAACGTTTCATTTTATAAAAACGGAAGTTTTACGGATTTATGCCGAGGCCCGCATATTGAAAATACTGGGGAAGCAGGGGCTTTTAAGCTAATAAGAATTTCTGGTGCATACTGGCGTGGAAACGAGAAGAATTCTCAAATGCAGAGAATTTACGGTGTTGCTTTTAATACTAAATCTGAACTCGAAGATTATCTGAAAATGATCGAAGAAGCTAAGTCACGAGATCACCGTAGACTTGGACAAGAACTTGATTTATTTATCTTTTCAGATTTAGTTGGTTCAGGCTTGCCTTTGTTTACACCGAGGGGCACTATTTTACGAGAAGAATTGGCCGAATTCTCAAATAAACTGCGTGAAAGATTCGGGTTTCAGAAAGTCTGGATCCCACATATGACAAAAAAAGATCTATATGAAATATCTGGGCATTGGGCAAAGTTTAGCGATGAGTTATTTCTAGTAAAAAGCCAAGAAACTAGCGATGAATTAGTATTGAAGCCAATGAATTGTCCTCATCACACAAGAATATATGCCAGCAAGCAGAGGAGCTACCGCGATCTTCCGATTCGTTATCTAGAGACAACAACTATTTACCGTGATGAAAAATCAGGAGAACTTGGTGGGTTAAATCGTGTTCGATCTGCTACTCAAGATGATAGCCATGTTTTTTGCCGTGAAGATCAGTTAGAAGTAGAGATTAATAATTTACTAGCGGCAGCTAGTGAACTTTATGAGACTGTTGATATGAGTCTAAGGGTCCGTCTATCGTACAGAGACGATTCAGAAGCTTATCTTGGTGATAAGAAACTATGGCAAAGTGCTCAGAAGCAATTAAAGAATGCTGTAATTGCCAACAAACTAAATTATTTCGAAGAAGAGGGTGAAGCAGCATTTTACGGTCCTAAGATAGATTTTATGGCAACCGATGCTATAGGACGCGAACATCAGGTAGCTACGGTACAGCTGGACTTCGTGCAGCCTGAAAGGTTTAATCTCGAGTACATAAACGAAAGTGGCAATAAGTCGCAGCCTATAATGATACACTGCGCCCTATTAGGATCTATTGAAAGATTCCTTAGCGTATATATAGAACATACGGCAGGCAAATTTCCAGTTTGGCTGGCACCCGAACAACTCAGAGTGATCACCCTTAATCAGGAAGAATCTACAGTAAATTTCGCTGATAAGTTTGCCAATGAAGCGAAATCACGTGGTATACGTTTAGAAGTAGATAACTCTAATGAATCAGTCGGTAAGAAAATCAGACAAGCGGAATTAATGAAAATTCCTTATACGGTTGTTTTGGGAGATAAGGAAATCGAATCAAACCGGGTAACACCTAGAATTCGTAAAGATATGATGGTTACAGAAAAGCACGATTCAATCGGCATAACTGAATTTTTAAATACAATTGTAAACGAATCAAAGGGCCGCGTTCACAAGAGTTCGTTTTAATGTCTAGAGTTGACGCTGCATTCAAACATCGAGTTTACGACATTGTAGGCCGTATTCCTAAGGGCAGACTTATGACATATGGCCAGGTAGCAGCATTAGCAGGAGCAGCGTGGGCTGCTTGGGAAGTCGGGCAAATCGCTCATACCGGTCCAGAATCACTTCCGTGGCAACGTGTCGTAAATAAAAAAGGTGGATTAGCAAACGGCTATCCAGGGGGTAAATCAGGACATAAACGGATTTTAGAAGCCGAAGGAGTTAAAGTAAGCAAAGATTATACAGCAGATTTAAATTTAATCTGGCGTCCTTAATGAGTTTGCCACTGATAGTAATTGTAGGCGAGACGGCGTCTGGGAAATCCAAAGCTGCCCAGTTAATAGCCAAAAAATTTAACGGCGAAATAATAAGTGCAGATTCATGGACTGTATATAAGGAGTTTGATATTGGCACGGCTAAACCAAGTATTAAAGATAGGCAAGAAGTAGCACATCACTTATTAGACGTTGCCGATCCGAAAGTTGGTTTTAGCGCTGCAATCTTTAAAATATTAGCAGTAAATAGCATAAATGATATATTAACTAGAAATAAGCTACCAATATTAGTTGGTGGTACTGGACTATATATAGATAGTGTAATATATGATTACGATTTTTTACCCCCAGGTTATATCGGACAACGTCAAGAATTAGAAAAACATACCATAGATGAGCTTATAGATATAATCAGTTACCTTAATTATTCAACTGAAGCTATAGATCTTAGGAATAAACGTCGTTTGATTAGGTTAATCGAAGCTGGAGGTCTTAGACCGGTTAAAAAAAATATTAGACCTAATACCTACATTTTGGGGATTAAGTTAGCTAGGGAAGAATTAGAAAAAAGAATTGAAAATAGGGTTAAAACCATGATCAAAAAAGGGCTAGTACAGGAAGTAACATTTCTAGCTAACAAGTATGGATGGGATATTGAACCGATGAAAGGAATAGGTTACCGCGAATTTAAACCATACTTAAATGGTTCACAAAAATTAAATCAAGTATCCGAACAAATTATGCATAGTTCACTACTTCTTGCAAAAAAACAGCGTACTTGGTTCAAGCGCAATAAATATATTCAATGGTTTAGCGACCCCAATAAACTCGTAGAGGAAGTTACAACGTTACTGAACAAATAGCGTTAGTATAGGCTTCTTATTCTGTTACAATACCAATATGATTGAACAATTGTTTGGATCTAAAACCAGAGTTAAATTACTCCAGCTATTCTTTAGTAATCCTAATAGATCTTATTATGTACGAGAAATAACTCGCAAAATCGATGAACAAATAAATTCAGTAAGAAGAGAATTGGCAAATCTTTTAAGTATTGGCATCATTTCATCTAATACAAATAATAATCGCTTATACTATGAAGTTGATCAAACTTATGAATATTACACGTCACTCGAAGCAATGTTTGGTAGCGGTGTTATTAAACCGACTAAGAAGGTGCCGGATGGTATAATCGAAAATTCAAACTTATCGGCTATTGGCAATATTGACCTCGCATTATATACAGGACAGTTCACGCGAGATGAACGAAGTGGAATCGATATGCTTATAGTAGGAGATATTAATAATACTAAATTGAGCAACTTTGTCAGCGAACTTGAATCCCAAGAAGGGAAAGAAATAAGATACGCCGTCATCCCTCTTGGCGAATATAAATATAGAATTCAAGTAAATGATAAATTTTTATCTAATGTAATAAGTTCTAAAATGCAGATACTAATAGATAAACACTATCTACTTAGCGCTAAACCAAAGAAGTCCGCTAAAGAAACTTCAAAAGAAACTATCGAGGAGTAAACGACGTATGGAAATTCAATATTTCGGAGCTAACTGTGTCCGCATCAATACTAAAAAAGCAAATATAGTAATAGATGATAATCTTGCAGAAATAGGTCTAAAATCTATCATAAAGACCGGTGATATAGTCTTGCAGACGTTTAAAGCTAAACTACCTAATGTAGAAAGTAAGATAGTTATTGGAATACCAGGTGAATATGAAGTATCTAATACGTCTATTTTGGGTATTGCTGCTAGATCACATATGGACGAGGTGAAGAAAAATTCAGCTACAATTTTTAAAATTATAGCTGACGAAGTTAGAATTGCGATCATTGGGCATGTCTATCCGGAATTAAATGACGAACAATTAGAGGCTCTTGGCACAATCGATGTACTTATCATCCCAGTTGGCGGTAACGGCTATACTCTAGATAGTATCGGCGCATTAAAGATTATTAAAAAAATTGAACCTCACATAGTCATTCCCACTCATTATGACGATGATTCTATTAAGTACGAAGTACCTCAGCAACCGTTAGAAGAGGCTTTAAAAGGACTTGCGATGGAACCAAAGGAAACTATTGCCAAATTCAAAATTAAGCCCGGCGAAATAGCTGAAAATACTCAGTTAATTGTACTTGAACGATCTTGATCGAACTTTAGACTAACAGACCTTTTTTCTTAAGCGTTCTTATGGCCTGAGTACTTATCTTCATAGTAACTTTCTGTCCATCAAGAGTTATCGTTTTGGTCTGAAGATTTGGCTTCCACACTTTTTTAGTATGACGCTGAGAAAAACTTACGTTTGAGCCGTATTGTTTTCCTTTACCGGTAAGTTCACACTTCTGCATAATTAAATTCCTAGTTATAACTTAGATTCAAAGTGTAAGTATATAGATTTACATCTGTAGAGTCAAGATAGTTTGGTTCACCTTTGTTTTATTAAATACGGCAAAAAATATATTTATATAGTTAAAGTCGTAGATTAAATCTAGCCTGTTATACTTATTTGGTTATGCAGTTAAACGCAGGTGGATTATTTATAATTATTCCGGTCATATTTATCTCTATGGCTATCCACGAGGCTATGCACGCATTTACTGCTCATTGGCTAGGTGATACAACAGCCCAAGAGATGGGACGTTTAACATTGAACCCTTTAAAACATATAGATCTCGTTACTACTGTGCTGCTTCCCGTCATACTGATACTTGCCGGGTTTCCACCAATCTTTATAGCTAAACCAGTACCATTTAACCCAGATCGGGTAAAATATGAAGAATTTGGGGCTGCATTAATCGGAGTTGCAGGTCCGCTCACCAATCTGTTATTAGCATCTCTAGGAGCATTATTTTTAAGGTATGCTAATATGCCGACATCAGTTTTCAATGCGTTAGGTATATTTGTAACAATAAACGTCGCGTTCTTTGTTTTTAATATGATTCCTTTCCCTCCGTTAGACGGATCAAGACTACTTTATGCATTTGCACCTGAACCAGTACAAAAAATAATGTATCGAATAGAACGAATGGGCTTTATGGCAATAATTCTCTTTTTTATATTACTAGTCCCAGTTTTGTTACCCCTAGTCTCGTATCTTAATTCACATATATTACGGTTACTTCTTGGACCAATGTTTCAAATATAGCAATTGGTCTAGACATGCATTAACGATATAATATATACCAGGCTGGGCGGGATAATTCCCAACAGACCAACCATAATGATAATCTGAATACTTATCATTCGGGAGTTCAATATTCGTATAAGACCGAGGTTTTATCGTGCGAACACCCACCTGGGATTAACAACCAGGTTGTCATGTTGGTTTGCCAGTACTTATAAAGCTCGAGATAATCTCGGGCTTTATATTTTTATATAGGGTCGCTTTCAATAGTTTTCGTTACTCGAAATCCTAATATATTTAATCAAATAAAGAGTTAATTATAATCACAAAATATATGGTCGACGTACTCACTCGTTAAACGAACCTGTACTTCAAGCTCTACATAGCTTACTCCTAAACTTCAGTAGTATCCAGAATAGGCTAAAGTCGCTCAATCTGTTGCTAGGAGTCCTGCGGTCCAAACCAGCTACAGATTTGCAGTTCTTGTTATAATTGAAGCAGATGGAAGATGTAAAACTACCAGATTTAAGTAAGGTTAGGGGCTCCGACAGTGAGAGAGAGCTACCGCCTCAAGCATCGGCTGAAGATACGTCAAACTGGGACAATAGGGCTATTGCACTACCCGACCCTAAACGATCCTCAGCACAATTCATTATGAGTGATGATTCAAGCACGGACATTGTTCTGGCAATCGAGAATCCGTATCTTGAACAACAGCGTCTCGAATCTGTTAAACACAAGAAATAGCACGTTCCTTAGATATACGAGAAATTTGTTGAACCTGTAGCAATAGTACCGTTGTTAGATAGGTCTTTTAAGTCCTGAAACAACCCAGTAGTTATACGAGTTGATTGGGTTACCATACTTGTTAGGACCTTGTGTACCCGGCGCAAATAATAGATACAGAAATAGTAGTAGATTCACGAAGGGTACAAATATCAGCAATGTTAGTAAGCCCGACTGATTTACATCGTGAAGTCGCCTAACGTAGGAAGATATAAGGACTGGTATTAGTAGGACCACACTTACAATGCCAACTAACAGCGAAATTATGTTAACGATTGCGGATAGTGCAGGACTTGTGGCAACAGTGCCGTCATTACTGCTTGCTAGAGTAAAGTGTACGACCATTTGTAGTAGAGCCACAATAATAAGTGGAGCCAACGCATAGATTATACCGAGCAAGAACGCTAAACGACCAGTCCTCCTTTCAAACATGCCTAAATTAGCTTGCACTTGTGGTTGACTCGGTTGATTGTCCATTTGTAACTTTCTTTTAAGTAATTAATCTCTGCGATGATTTTACGACAGAGAGCAATATTACACAAATTGCTAGAGGATTCAATAAATTAGCTGTACCTTAGAGGCCTGTATAATTCTCATGTTTTATACTAAAAACCTGTCCTCCGTCGTCCTGTGGTCTTCCAGAGGGCATGCAAAGCTTGTTCACTATTCTGCTTTGAATTATCACAAGTTACAATTCCCAATTATTTTTCCCAAATATCGTTGTAAATTAGTCATGATTCAGTTGTTTGGAGTAGACGGTAGCGTCTTGCAAAAACCTGTGACGGGACACATATTGCCATGTACACTATTCCGTATGGCAAACGCTAAACATGAACCGTTGAAAATGAAGAAACGAGAGCGCAAGAAGCGTGTAATAACAACCGTATCAGGTGAGGTCATTTCCGCGAAGCAACTTGAGCTTTCTCACAAAATGAGTACATCACTTGATGCACGAGAATCAGTCTTTGAACAGGATACACAGTACCCAATAGATACGCTTGCCGACTACTTCGCTAACATACAAGAAGGCACGAAACGAATCCTACCCAAAGAGAAGCGTCGATACGTCATATATCTTCGTAAGTCTACTGATGATGAACTAAAGCAGGTACGCTCACTAGACGACCAGCGTGATGAGTGTATTCGACTGGCTCGTGATGTTCTAAAGATTAACGTAAAAGAAGAAGATATATTTGAAGAATCAGCCTCAGCCAAGATTTCAGGCAACCGACCCATCTTTGACGATTTGCTACAAGGCTTTAGAACAGGTAAATATCACGGGCTTATATCATGGTCACCAGACCGCATGTCTCGCAACATGAAAGAAGCTGGTGAGGTAATTGAAATGATTGACCGTGAATATATTCAAGACCTTGCTTTCTGCACGTACCAATTTGATAACACACCTAACGGTAAGATGATGTTAGGTATTCTTTTCGCCACGTCTAAGCAGTATTCAGACAAGCTAGGCGTTGATGTGAAGCGTGGTACAGACGGTAATATCAAAGACGGTAAGTACAATGGCGTGGTCAAAAAGGGCTACTACGTAGACGCTAGTACGGGTTACTTTATACCCGATGAATACAACTGGAACTTA
>JBBQQG010000018.1:0-23139 GCA_038216175.1 Saccharimonadales bacterium (SeqCode) | reverse complement strand
GAAGTATGTCAGATACTTTCTGGAACACCTTGAATATCTACTATTGCAACAGATGAATCCGGTCGCAAAAGCCGGTTATTTAGCGGTACTTTTTGACACAGCACCCACTTACCAGGATTTAATTTCTGGAACCAACGATATTACGAAAATTTCAGGGGTGAATGAGCTTTTTTTAGCTCTCAACAATGACTCCGGTCACGTGGCTGGGGAGGAGGGACTCGAACCCCCGAATACCAGTACCAAAAACTGGTGCCTTACCACTTGGCCACTCCCCAACAACAGATTGATTTTAGCTTACTGAAGCCTAAACCACAATGCGTGTAATTGAATAGTGACATTATAGTTCTATTCTTGTTACACTTATTTGTAATGAGAGTAGTGGAACCGAACAATTTTACACCGAAAGTAAGTAAAAAACGTAAAAATAAAAATGCGTATTTAGGTATTGTAGCTGCTCTTATAATATTGGTTACTTTTGTTGCAGGATGGATGTACTTTCATAAAAAAAGAACTGCCGTCAGTTCAAACAATTCAGTGAGTACTATTCATAATCAGGCATCGTCATCTACTCTTGCTGCAGTTAGCAGCGATACAACACAAAAGCCAGTTAAGCAGTTTACTGGAGAAGAATTTAAGAATCTGTATCATTCGATCGCTTATCCAAATACTCAGAAGATTACCGATCCAATACCCATTACCGGCAATATAACAGCTGACAATGAAATTCGGAAACTGGCACAAAACCGAGGTTATATCACAACTAGTATTCCAGTCCAGTCAATTGATAAAATTGCTGGATTTGAAGAAAGCGATAATTTGCTTCAGCCACTTGCCTATAAAAGCTGGCTGGACCTAAAATCAGCCGCTCAAAATGCCAAGATTCCACTTGTCATATTTTCTGCATACCGATCGCCGGAATACCAGCGCAATTTATTCATGAGCCGCCTGCTGGCTACCGGAGTTACTGTAAATCAGATTGCATTGGGTCAAGGTGATTCGCAAATAGAAACTACACTATATAAAACTGCTGTTCCCGGTTACTCCAGGCATCACACAGGTTATACCGTAGATTTTTGGTGTGAAGATGGTAGTAGTGTTTTTGCCAATAGCATTTGTTTTAACTGGTTAAATAAAAATAATTATCAAAACGTAAAAGAAAAAGGCTGGATTCCAAGCTATCCTTCCGGAGCTAATGAACAGGGACCAGAACCGGAGCCATGGGAGTATGTCTGGGTTGGGCGTGATACTCTGACATAAGACGATAACGTTAGTGCTTGCCACCCCTACTCCATATAACGTATTGTTCTAAGTAATCTATGAACAATCATAAAAAACAAGCTTCAGACTATATTGTCAATCTTAATATGAACGGGCTCCGTGGCCGAATGCTATGTATGCCGGCGTCAAAATCGAAAAAGCGAGAGATACTTCTTTTGTATGGCCATCATGCCAGTTTAGAGCGGATGTATGGCTTAGTTGAAGAGCTTTCAAAATATGGCAATGTTACACTGCCGGATTTTCCTGGGTTTGGCGGTATGGAAAGTTTTTATAAAATTAACGAAAAACCTACTTTGGATAATTTAGCTGATTATCTGGCAGCATTTGTAAAATTAAAATTCAAGCGCAAAAAAATAACTATTATGGGAATGTCTTTTGGCTTTGTAGTTGCTACTAAAATGCTTCAAAAATATCCTGAACTGACTAAAAAAGTTGAATTTGTTGTAAGTATCGTCGGCTTTGCTCATCATGACGACTGTGTGTTTGGTACTAGAAATTTCTTATTAATGCGCTACAGTGCAAGTTTCTTTTCAAATAGGCTGCCATCGATTTTTGTTAAGCACTTTATTTTAAGGGCTCCTTTTATTAGATGGACTTATAATTCGGTTGCAGACAAACATAGCAAGCTTAAGAACGCTAGTTTAGAAGAAAGAAACAAACGAATTAATTTTGAAATAAATCTGTGGCAGATTAATGACATCCGGACATATATGGATACCTCGGTATCTATGCTGATAGTGGATATCTGCGATAAACAAGTAGACCTTGATGTATACCATGTCGCAGTCAAGGGCGATAGATATTTTGACAATACAATTGTCGAACAACATCTAGGAGTAATATACAAAAAAGTTACAGTATTTCAGTCTTCAATGAAAGCACATGCGCCGACTGTTGTAGCCGATGCCAAAGCTGCAGCTCCATTTATGCCTCGAGGTCTTAGAAAAGTATTAGCGGCTACTCCTTCTTAGCCTGTTATAATAGTATCTAATGAAGATTGGCTTAGTCTGCCCATATAATATTTTTAAAGGTGGCGGCGTACAAGAGTGTGTTTTAGCCATGCAAACTGAACTGACCAAAAGAGGTCACGAAGTATATATAATTACTCCGACACCGAGAGATTATCCTAAAGATTATTCTCCAAAAATACTATTACTTGGCTCGTCGACAGATTTTAAATCCCCTTTTCATACGACAGCTCAGATATCGGTAAGTGTTAATACCGACCAGTTACAAACAGCACTAGATAAGCATACATTTGATATTATGCATTACCATGAACCATGGGTACCGATATTAGGCCGGCAGATACTGACTAGAAGCAAAGTAAAAAATATAGCTACGTTTCACGCTAAGCTTCCCGATACGGCTATGAGCAGGACTATTGAGCGAGTAATTACTCCATACACTAAATCAATATTAAAATATTTAGATAGTTTGACGGCAGTTTCAGATGCAGCTGCAGAATATATACAAAGTCTTACTAATCGCCACATTGAGATAGTTCCAAACGGTATTGATCTTAGTACATACAAAACTTTACCAGCTACTAGTTCAAAAACTATACTTTACATCGGACGTTTAGAAAAAAGAAAAGGGTTAAAATTTTTATTAAAAGCCTATCGCCAATTAAGTGAAGTAGATCATTCAGTTAGGCTACAAATTGCCGGCGACGGTCCAGATAAGGAAAAGCTTGAAGAACTTGTCAGGAATTGGCAATTAAAAAACGTCGATTTCCTTGGTTTTGTCAGCAGCACTGAAAAACTTAAGCTAATCCAAAATGCTGCCGTTTTTTGCTCGCCGGCCAGGTATGGTGAAAGTTTTGGCATAGTTCTTTTGGAAGCAATGGCGTGCGGTGTGCCGATTGTCGCCGGCGATAATCCTGGCTACGTTTCAGTATTAAAGGAAAGAGGCCAAATTGGTTTAGTCGATCCTAAAGATACCGACGACTTTGTCAGAAAACTGAGCCTATTAATAAATGACGAAGAACTCAGAAACATCTGGAAGTCTTGGTCGATAGACTACGTCAAACAGTTCTCTTATAAGAATGTCGTTGATAAATATGAAGAACTATACCAAGCTATCAGGTCTTAAGCTATATGAAAATCGGCTTTGTACTCGATGATAGTTTAGATAAAACCGATGGAGTTCAACAGTATGTCTTGTCGCTGGGACAATGGTTTAGTCATCGTGGTCACCAGGTTCATTATCTTGTCGGCCAGAGTAGAAGAAAAGACATCACACATATCCATAGTTTAAGCAGAAATATCCAGGTGCATTTTAATCAAAACCGTATGTCGACGCCACTACCTGCGAAAAGAAGCAAGATTTCTGAACTTTTATATAAGGAAAAGTTTGATGTTTTACATGTTCAAATGCCATATAGTCCATTTCTTTCTGGCAGAATAATAAAAAAAGCAGATAACAATACCGCTGTTATCGGGACATTCCATATTGTTCCTTCTTCAAAGCTCGAAAAATATGCTACTAGGATTCTTCGTTTACTTTTAATACGTAGTTTAAAACGCTTTGATTTTGTTTTTAGCGTATCTACCCCGGCTAAAAAATTTGCTAAAAAAAGTTTTGGTACAAAATCAGTTGTATTGCCGAATACGATTAATCTTGCGCCGTTTCACAATGCTAAAAAAATAAAAAAATACGACGATGGAAAAATAAACATAGTCTATCTTGGCCGCTTAGTCGAACGAAAAGGCTGTATATATTTGCTTCATGCGGTAGAACAACTTCATAAATCAGGTCTGCTTGAAAATGTTAGAATCCTAATTTGCGGAAAAGGTCCACTCGAGCTAACGCTAAAAAAATTTGTATCTGAACACCGACTGAAGAAAAACGTTATATTTACCGGATATTTAAATGAAGATATCAAACCATCCTACCTTGCTAGTGCCGATATTGCTGTATTTCCTAGTACCGGCGGAGAAAGTTTCGGTATCGTGTTAATTGAAGCAATGGCAGCTGGAGCAAGCGTAGTATTAGCCGGTAATAACGTTGGATACCGTTCAGTACTTGGCATTAATTCAAAGCAGTTGATTGATCCTAGAAATACTGATTCTTTTGCAGCTGTTTTAATGCACTATATATTAAACGGTGCTATTAGAAAAAAAACCGCTAAGTGGCAGATTAATTTCGTTTCTCAGTTTGATGTTAACTCTGTAGGACCTAAAATTCTAAGCGTATACCAATCTGTCGTTGCAAAAAGAAGCAATAACTCGGATAATAAGGACAATGAAGTTAACTCCGAAAGTTGAGATTAAAATCTCAAATCGTACAATTGTTAGAATCATACTGTTAGTGCTCGCTGCAGTGCTTTTTATCAAATTTATTTCAAACGTATCTCATATATTGGAACTACTCTTCGTATCAGCATTTTTAAGTTTAGCTTTGAACCCGGCAGTGGGTTTTATATCCAGATACCTTAAATTAAAAAGCCGTTCCGTGGCAACAGGTATTGCTTATTCAGCAGTTGTAATTTTTCTAGCCGGATTCATAACTTTAGTTGTACCGCCATTAACTAGGCAAACAATTGATTTTGTGCGTCAAGCTCCGGCAACTATAAGTTCGCTTAAAGACAATAACAGCACGGTCGGTCATTTCGTAACTCGTTATAATCTACAAGATAACGTTAATGGATTAAGTGATAATATCAAACAGCGGACTAAAAATATTCAACAGCCAGTAATTACCACTGCCAGTCGGATAGGCAGTGCTCTTATATCGATTCTTACTGTTTTTGTATTAACTTTTATGATGTTAGTCGAAGGTCCTCAGCTACTCCGTCTATGGTGGCAGCTTCATCCAGTTGATCGACGAGATCATGATAAGGGCTTAGCGCTTAGAATGTATCAGATTATCACAGGCTACGTAAACGGCCAGGTGCTGTTGGCTGCAATTGGAGCTGTACTTACATTAATTGCGCTTCTAATTTCAAGCACTCTTCTACATGTGTCTGTCAATGTACTGGCCCTAGCCGGAATTGTATTTATGACTGGTTTGATACCAATGATCGGACATGTAATTGGTGGAGTAATAGTTGTTTTGGCCTGCGCTATAGTGTCACTACCGCTGGCACTTATAATGGCGATATTTTTGCTACTTCATCAGCAGATTGAGAATGTCACTCTTCAGCCGTATATACAGGCTAAATATAATGAGCTGACACCTTTAACTGTGTTTGTGGCTGCCCTGCTTGGTATTGGCTTTGGCGGTCTGCTTGGAGCTTTTGTAGCTATACCAGCAGTTGGCTGTGCCAAAATTCTCCTAGTCGACTACATCGACAGCCGGGGTCTGAGAGTCGCCTAGCTTTCTATACCAAATCGGTCCATGAACTTTATCGTTTATATAAATATTGTTTGAAAAAAGCTCATCTCTAATTTTATCGGCAGCATTCCAGTCTTTGTTTAACCGCGATTTTTCACGGTCATTTATTAGTTTTTTATGCGAAACTGAAATGTCTAAACTAGACAATAGTTTTAGTCCGAGTATGCGGTCAATGTAATCTAAAAAATCAATAAAATGCTGATGGTTTTTCGCCGCAATTCCATGACTATCTACATCTTCTTGGACTTTGCTTAGAAGTGCCAGAACTTTAGGAGTATTAAGATCATTAAATAATTCGTTTTTAATAGATTCTTGATAATTTCTTAATAGTTCTTGATTTACGAAGTTATCTTTTGAAATGGCTTGCCATCGATGATCGGACATCGCTTGAAATGATTCTAGTCGCAGCGATGCTTTCATTAGTGAAGTCCAAGTGAAAGCTGCCTGAGTGCGGTAATGGGATTCAAGCACCAGCATTCTTAGACTAAGAACAGGCATATGTTTTTTTTCAATGTCTTCTAGAGTTATTCCGTTCGACAAACTTTTCGATATTTTTTCTTCATTTAGTAAAATATGATTCATATGCACCCAAAATCTCGAGAATTGCTTATTAGTTGCAGCTTCACTTTGAGCAATTTCGTTGGTGTGATGTATTGGAATATGGTCTATGCCGCCACTGTGGATATCAATAGTATCGCCAAGATATTTCATGCTCATTGCCGAGCATTCCAAATGCCAGCCTGGAAAGCCTTTCCCCCAATGAGAATCCCATTCCATATCTCTTTTTATATCGGTTGGGCTAAACTTCCATAGAGCAAAGTCGGTCGGACTGCGTTTTTCTGGATTAACCGTAATTCTGGTAGAAGCCTTCAAATTACCGATATCTAGATTCGCCATTTTTCCGTAGTTTTTAAATTTTGACGTATCATAGTAGATCCCGTCGCTAATACGATAAGTGAATCCATTTTTTTCAAGTCTTGATATAAGGTCTATTTGCTCCTTTATATGATCAGTTGCTTTTGGCATAAACTCGGGCGTAAGCAAATTGAGCTTGCTCATCCCGTCGATAAAGTCATTTGTAAAATATTCTGCAATTTCCCAAGCTGTCTTGCCAGTTTTTTTGGCTGCCTTGTCTAACTTATCTTGTCCGTCGTCTGCGTCGCTAACTAAATGCCCGACATCGGTGATGTTCATAACCCAGGAAACGCTGATCTCGTTTTCTTTTAGAGCGCGCACGAGTATGTCATATCTAATAAACGTAAACCAGTTACCGATATGAGGAAAATCGTAAACTGTCGGACCGCAGGTATATACAGTAGTGTTTGTAGAACTTAGCGGCCTAAATTCTTCAACTTTTCTAGTTAGCGTGTTATGAAGCTTCATAGTTCGCTTTCTTGAGTCAAATTTTTTGAAAGTAGCTCTGACGTAATTTCAATACACTCTGATTTTATCTGGTCGAAAGTTCTACCATCTGATATTTTAAAACCGCTAGCGTAAGTGTGGCCTCCGCCGCCGAAATGCTTGGCCAGTTCACCGGAAATCTTTATACCAAAGTTGGATCTTATTTTAGCTGTAATTCTACCGTTCGGATATAGTTTAAAAGCAATAGCAACATCTGTGCCTTCAGTTAGCCGCATATCGTCAAGCACTAACATAGAAGGATTATAGTAGTAGCTATATTTTTCTATCTCATCCCAAGGAATAGTTATAATTGCAATTTTGTTATCATCAAAATACTCTATTCTTTGTAAAAGCTGGCCCTTATATTTTACGATTTCCGGGCTTTTTCTCATTAAAGTTCGGCGATTATTATCAAGTTTCGCCAAATTCACTCCATTTTCTACCAGTTCGCCTACAATGTGAATCGTTCGAGCAGTCGTTGCTTCACTAATTAGTCCCAGACTGTCAGATAGGATAGAAACTGCCAACATATCGCCTGCTGAAGTACTGATATTCCAGTTTAACTGACGTGCTAATTCATAAATGATCTCGCCTGTTGCGACAGCCGGCTGATTACATACTACAGTTGCAAACGGGATAGTCACTTCGACGTCGTGATGATCAATTATAATGCTTGGTTTAGACGAGACAAGCGGTTTTTGACCAGACTTTTCGAGATTTTCGAATAAGCTTATTGCGCTGGTATCGACAATTATAGATGCGTCGATTTTATCTGGAAGATCTTGTTGGACACGGTCCCATCCGGGTAGGTAATGAAGATATGTTGGTATAACTACTCCACAATATAGATAAGGTTCCTTGCCTAGATCAGCTAATATTTGTTCTAAAGCAAGGGCACTACCGAGACTGTCACCGTCAGGATTGTCTGCCTGCAAGATAACGATATGCTTAGCCTTATCTATTACCTGTAGAATTTCTTCGGCTTGCTGATATTTCATAAGTTAGTTCTGCCTTCTAAAGCTCGACCTAGAGTTATCAAATCGGCATATTCTAGATCTACCCCTACTGGCAGACCACGGGCCAGCCTTGTGATTTTAATATTCCTATCGCCGATCTGCTGCTGTAAGTATAATGCCGTCGATTCACCCTCAACGCTGGCGTTGGTAGCGATTATTATTTCTTCAACTTTGTCTGTGTCTATCCTGTCTACCAGTTCTTTGATATGCAGCGCTTCTGGATTTATGCCGTCGATCGGAGATATCAGTCCGCCTAGCACGTGGTAGGTACCTTTAAATTGGCCGGTATTCTCAAGTGCGACTATATCAAAAGGCTCGGCGACTACTGCTATTATTTTTTTGTTTCGACTGGGATCGCTATATAGATCTGAAACTGGCTTGCCTTTTTGAATAAGCGCAAACGTTACTGGACAATAGTCGACGTTTTTATGTAATAAACTAAGCGTCTGACTTATTCTCGAGGCGATTGCAGGGTCGCATTTAAGCAGGAAATAAGAATAGCGCTCAGCAGTGCGTGGACCTACGCCCGGTAGCGCACCGATTGCATCAATAACTTCAAGAAGTGCTTGTGGAAGTATTTGCATCTATCTTCTTTTTACTTACTGCTACTAAAGTCCTAGATCGCCTAATGCGCCCATCATCGGCTGCATTTTTTCGGCTGCTATTTTCTGGCTTTCAGCTATTGCTTCTTTTACAGCATCTTCAAGCCAGCGCTCTAGCAGTCCAATATCTTTTAAATCAACATATTCAGGATCGATGTGTATTTTTTTGATTTTTTGTTCACCGGTAATCTCGACAATTACCGCGCCTTCACCTTTTTCAACACTGATAATCATTTTCTGAAGTTCTTTTTGCAACTTCTTAACTTTAAGCAACATCTTAGCTTGATCAAATCGGCTCATCACAGTCTCCTTTATATAAGTATATATATTGTATCAAATAACAGTGCTATAAGCGCTGGCTATAATACGATTTAGTAGCAGGAGCATTTGGCCAAGCTATAAAGTAATTGTTAATGCTGTAAAATACGCTTAAAATAACCAAAATTGAAAGTAGTGACGCACCGATATTGCCGGCTAGCGGATTTTTAGGAAATACTCCGTTCCACTCTTCCAATAGATATGATATGCCGCTGATTACTAGCAAAAATATTCCTGGAATAATGAATACGTATCCCACACTGCCATTAAGAGAAATCAAGATGATACCTAGGATCGTTACTGCGATACCAACCCAGCTTCTATCTAGTCTGAAATTTTTGATATATGAATAAATACCGAGTAGAGACATTACTACCGCGAATATATTAAGCAGCGGCAAGTGTCCAATCGTTAAACTTGGGTTAAGAATACTGCGAATAAATATATTTTCCGGAACTCGATATAAATTAGTGCCAAAGTCTTTAATGCTAAAAGCGTAGTTAGGAAGCCCGATTAATGTTTTGATAATGCCTGGATCTTTTATGACACCATAAACGAGCGGAGTTATTAAAATAGTAAATGCTAGTACCGATACAGCAATCCACCAGTATTGAACTGATTTTACATATGAAAGCATTTTTTTGTTCTGCCATGCAACTATAAATACTGTAAACCAAATAAATCCTGGGATATATAAAGATACTGCCAAACTAATTAATAAAAGTAAAAATGGAATATTTTTGTTCTGTGCCCGGTGAATCCAGATACTAAAGTAAAGTATAGCTAGACCAGCAAGTTGTAATATTTCCGGCGACCCATTTCTCGAAATATGCAAAAACCAAGTAGATGTAGCAAGTACAATAAGACCGAGCATCGATATTCTTTGACTGAACCAGAACCTGGCGATACCATAAAAAGTCAGCAGAGCTATTAGGCCGAATATAACTGATATATAGCGGTCTGTCTTGATGCTATTTTCACCAAATTTTCTGATACTATTTCGAACGATATAATAGGGAGCGTTAATTGGTTGCTTTAATAATGATGAATATGAAGTCTTTGATGATTGATCAAATGATTCGTTAAGGCTTGAACCCGGCACTAAACTCGTTAACCTAAACATCAGTAATCCGCTAAAAATAATCGTGAATAAAATGCCGATTGCGATTGGTTGCCAAGAAGACGTTAAGTATTTTAGTATCGGTCTCATAAGCTTAAGCTAAGTATATCATTTAGTGGTTGTCGGCTAATCAAATGGTGTTGATCCATGTTTAGTGTCGAGGCTGCTAAAGCGTTGTTTTTCTCGATCGAAGTAAAGCTCGGCTGCTCCGGTAGGACCATTTCTGTGTTTTTTAATAAAAATATCAGTTAGATTTTTTCTTTCTGTCTCAGGATTATAGTATTCTTCGCGGTAAATAAAAGCTACAACGTCGGCGTCTTGTTCAATCGATCCAGACTCCCTTAAATCTGCAAGTTGAGGTATTTGCGGGTTGCGGCTTTCAACTGATCGGCTTAGTTGGCTAAGTGCCAGCATCGGTACATTTAATTCTCTGGCAATGCCTTTTAAGCCTCTCGATATTTCAGATATTTCCTGTACCCGGTTTCCGTCACCGCCATATCGGCTGCCACCGCGCATTAGTTGAAGATAGTCGACAATAATCAGGCCAATTTCTCGCTGATGCGATTCTCTTCTAGCTTTCGTTCTTAGGTCGCTGACAGTAATTCCCGGTGAATCATCTATATATATCTGGGCTTCGCTTAAAGTACCCATCGCTTGTCCTATTTTTTCAAAATCGGAATCGGTTAAGTTGCCTGTCCTGAGTGCCCAAGCGTCAACTCCCGATTCCATAGCTAGCATTCTGTCGACCAGTTGTTCTTTGCTCATTTCAAGACTGAATATTAAAACTGGCAGGCCGGATTGAACGGCAACATTATGAGCAATATTAAGTGCCAAAGCGGTTTTGCCCATCGACGGCCTTGCAGCCAGAATGAATAAATCTGAACGTTGTAGTCCGGCAAGTAGGCTATCGAGATCTTTATAGCCGGTCGGTACCCCCCTTATTTTCCCTTTGTCCTTATGCAGTTCATCTAGCCGGTCGAAACTTTCTGAAAGTATAGTCTCAAGGCTGGTTACGTCTTGTTTAATATGTCGTTGGCTAACTTCGAACAGGCTTGTTTCTGCTTCTTCGATTAGTTCTTGCAGGTTTTTGGCTTCGTCGTAGCCTAGTCCTATAATATTCTGAGAAGCCTTTATCAGGCGTCTTCTTAGACCTTTTTGGGTAACTATTTCAGCATATTGTTCGACGTGGGCGGCAGTTGGTACGAAATTTGTAAGTTCGGTTAGATACGACGCTCCGCCGACCATATCTAAAAAACCAGTATTTTTTAATTGATCGGACAGTGTTAATACATCAATCGGACTATGTTTGTCATATAGCTGTGTCACTGCTTCGAAAATTCTTTTATGTCGTTCGTCGTAAAAATCTTCATTATTTATCATATCGGCAATTTTTACAATTGCATCGACATCGATCAGTAGGGCGCCTAGCAGCGATGCCTCGGCTTCTGTATTTTGCGGCGGAATTTTTGCTGCAGTTGGCTGCATATTAATTCTGTTCCCTCATATTAATATATCCGATTACGATTCTAACACTTCGGCACCGCCGAAAATATTGCTAATGGTTTTAATATTGTCTGCCTGGGTATCAGTTTTTTTAGCAACTTTATTTTCATGTTTTTTGTCGACAACGCTGCACTTGACTGTAAATTTCTGACCGGTAAGTTTAAATATTGTATCGACAATAATTTGAGTATTCTTTGCTTCTGCTATCCGTTTTTGATGAAATGGAAAATTGAATTGTAGTTCAAGATTATTTTCTCCAGTTGACGTAACTGCCATTCTAGCAATGCTGTAAAGGGTATTATGATGTTTTTTAATTTCTGATAATACTTTTGGCCATAGTTCGCTCGGTTCAAGCGATTCGATGATTTGTTGTTTCGGTTCTTCTATTTTTTCTAATTCTATAGCTGTTTTAGGACTATTCTGCCTGACCGGTGCAGTTTTGCTGATTATGGCTGTTTCTTTTGGCTTAACTTGCTCTGGCAAGTGTGCATTATTTATAAAACTAGTTTCAAGAAGTATTAAATCAAGTGCTGCATTTGGATCGTGAGATGCAGGAACTTCTATCAGTCTTCTCATTAGTTTCGTAATTAATAATTTGTCAAAATTGACATCATTGCCGCTGACAAGTTTTATTCTTAGGGCAGCAATTAACTGTTTGGCAATTTGCGGTGCTGAACTGCCAGTCAGCTTTAGGGCATCAAGGCTTTTAACTAGATTTACACTGTCGCCGTCGATTATGAAATCTATTATATTTAGAATCGTTTGCTCAGCAACAACGCCAAGCATTTTTTCGATGTCTGATTTTTCAAGCTCTGTAGTTGAATTGCTTGCTTGATCAAGCAGGCTGATACTGTCGCGAAAAGATCCGTCAGCATGCTGAGCTATAACTGTCAAGGCATCGTCAGATACATTTATTTTTTCTTTATTTGCGATCATTCTTAGCTGGCTAATAATTACTTTTGATTCTATTGGTTTAAACGTAAACCGTTGCGTCCGGCTGATAATAGTATCAGGCAGCTTATGTGCTTCGGTCGTTGCTAAGATAAAAATAACGTGTGTCGGCGGTTCTTCTAATATTTTAAGTAGTGCATTAAATGCTTCTCTCGTCAGCATATGGACTTCGTCGATTATATAGACTTTATATTTTCCGACCGTCGGCGCGTTGTATACTTTATCTCTTAGTTCTCTTATTTCGTCGATTCGCCGATTACTGGCGGCATCAATTTCTATGATATCTAGAAGTGTTTGATCGTCTTTATAATCAAAACCATTAACGTCATGAGCAAGTATTCTGGCTATACTGGTTTTACCTACGCCTTTCGGTCCGGTAAATAGATAAGCATGGCTTATCCGTCCATTCTTCAATGCATTGCTAAGCGTAACTGTAATGTGCTCTTGACCAAGTATTTCATCAAGACGCTTTGAACGGTATTTTCGATATAATGCCTGCCCCATGGACTATCTATTATACCTAAATAAGCTGCTTAAGTCTGTTGTTGAATGCGATTATTTAGTTAATTTTCGACTATCGTAGTATTTAGCAGTGTAGCCGGCACTCGAGCCAACCCCCATAATGACGCCGGTAAACCCAATAACAGAGCCAGCAAGTTTCAGCATATTTCCTTTTTTGTCATCGGTTTTTTTAACCTCGCTTCCAACTACATTTAATCCTAGTCCTGTTTGCTGAGCAAGTATTGCCCGCTTACCGAGCCAGCTGGGATGAATTGCTGGTATATCGTTGGTTTTTATATCTAGTATTGTTAATCCGGCATTATATCCATTTTGTGCAAATATAGACCAAATTAGCGATCTTGGAGCCAGGTCTAGTTTATATATCTGATAAAGAGCGGCCAGTAATTTAATCTTGTCTCCGCCGGCATCGACTGCTTCACCTAGCGGACTGGATGTTTTAGTTTTTCTGGCTAACCATCCATCAAATAAGTCGGCGACAAACGACATGCCGGTGGTTGTAATTCCCTTCCAGCTGTCTAGTTTAGCTACATTTAGGCCATATAAAGCTAAAGCCATAGCACCGGCATCCAGTGCATTAGGCGGCGTAGCTATATCGTTTGTGTAGCCTGCAATTTTTTCCCAGATATTTTCATCTTCAATATCAAAACCGAGATCTATTTGACCTATAATTTCTTTAAATTCACTGAATAACGTATTTTGATCAGGTCCAGGTTGTCGATCTAGTAGTTTTTGCATATATAACGATATACCACGAAAACAAAGTTAAACCATGAGAAAGATGATAAGTTTATATGTTTTACTTAAAGATTAAAGTGCAGCTTCTAAAGCAGCCCATTCAGCGTGGGTATCGTCTTCTGGTACGTTTACACTAACTTGATCACCTGGTTTAGCTTTAAAATATGTCACGCTGGCAAGCAGTACTCGATATTGCTTGTTGTTAACATCTACGAAGTAATGACCGTTTTCCTGTTTTAATAATCCTACGACTTGTTTTCTAGGAATAGGGCCGATTTGTTTATACATAAAAGCACCATCATCGGCGATCGTAAGTTTTAATATATCACCTTGAACAAGTTTAGATTTGCTGGCGTAGTTTGCCGGTACTGGATAAATCTTGCCGTCTGAACCAACCATACTTTGGCCATCGAAGACGCCTTCAATAACCTTGCCTAGCGGTTCATCTTTAATAGCAGCTGTAAGAGTCTCGTCTTCACCGACGACACTAACTAGCAGTTCTTTAGCTGCGGCCAAACTTGTCTCGGCCTCTGCTATCAGTGCCTTTAGCCGCTTTATTTGTTTCTCTGGTACGTCTGCCATGTTTCCCTGTTTTTCTCCGAGTAAGTGTTTGTTTACCTACACTCTCCGCTTTACCGTACCACGTTGTTTTGAGCAAGTCAAAATAACTTTTCTAAAGTTGTGGAAAAATATAACAGTACAATCAAATTAGTTGATCTTAAACATAACTAGATGTTTAATTCATGTTTATTAATAGTTTCGGTAGATTATGTCATCACATTATTGCTTTGTCAGAAAGGTACGACTAATTTATAGTTCTTATTATTAATGAAGCTTATGCATACTAAATTAATCACTAAGATTTGTAAAATATTTAAAATTAAACGTATTAGTCCGGTGGTAATTTTTGCGTTTATATTTGGCATAACAGGTTTAGTGGCACTTCTATTAGTTCATGCCACTTCGCCTGTTATAAATATTGAATCCGAAAAATCTATTATTAGTTCACCGGCATCAGTTTGTGTAGATAATACAGCTTCTAATGGCGGCTGTGTGCAATTTAAAAAAGCTTCTACTAATATTTTTGTGACTCGGCAGGCAACGCAGCTATACCTTAACGGTTCAGTTTATAAATATATAGGGGTTAATGATTATCCGGCAAATGTACGCAGTAACTGCATAACCGGTAAAGCAACTGCTGGAATAAGTAGCGACTTAACTGATATTGATACTGAATCAGGTGGTCGAGTAAAGGTCATACGAGCATGGTTTTTTCAGCATCTTGCAACCGTCAATGGTGTAAGAGACTGGACAGCTTTTGATAACACTTTAGCTACTGCTAAATCGCATGGCTTTAAAGTTATAGCAACATTAGCAAACGAATGGGGTAGTTGTGAAAATAATAGCTGGACTGATACCAGTGGAGAAGGTTATCGTGATATATCCTGGTACATGGGCGGATACAAAGACACTAGCTTAAATAATCTTAACAGAAATCCAGATAGTGGCGGTATTACTACTTATCGACAATGGCTGCAAGATGTAGCTAGCCGTTATAAAAATGACGCTACAATACTTGCTTGGCAGCTCATGAACGAAGGAAATGCTGGTACGTACGCAGCAGGAGTAGGAAATAATTACCCGTGTCAGAATGCTAGCAATGGTACTACGCCTACTCAAGCAATAATAAATTGGGCGAATGATGTAGTGCCACTAATAAAGTCAGTCGATTCTAACCATCTAATTGAAATAGGAATGTCACCTAGTAGTTGCGGCACTTCAATTAGCGGAAATCCTAGTTCATATGTCCAGATTAACGGCGTAGTTGGCAACGATCTGTGCGAGTTCCACGACTACTCAGGAGGCACAACTTCATTGCCGTCAGGGCTGTCTACCGTGATAAATGAATGCATGTCTATCGGCAAACCAGTAAATGTTGGCGAAGAAGGTATAAATCAAACAACATCGGGTATGACTTTACAGATACGAGCAAGTGATTTTAATGCTAAATTTACAGCTCAGTTCCAAGCTGGTGTAACTGGGATCGAGCCTTGGGTCTGGAACGCAGGTTCCGGTTCAATTGATACTATATACGAAATTAAACCGGGTGATCCCGTGTTGGGTATCATGGGCGCTCATGCAAATGGACAGTAGTATTCTATTAATACATGTGACTTAATCTAAATGTAACTAACAATACAAGATTGATTGTCCTACTTCATCTATTCTATTTATGCTAGTTCGACTGTGGCGCCGGCGTCTTCAAGAACTTTTTTAGCGTTGTCTGCATCTTCTTTCTTTGCTTTTTCAAGTACTGGTTTAGGTGCACCGTCAACTACAGCTTTTGCTTCACCTAGACCTAAGCCTGTAATATCTTTGACAGCCTTAATTACAGCCACTTTTTGAGCGCCTGCATCTTTTAGAATTACATCGTATTCTGATTTAGCTTCTTCTGCAGGGGCAGCATCAGCTGCTGGACCAGCGGCAACTGCAACAGCTGCTGCTGCTGGTTCAATGCCGTACTCGTCTTTTAATATTTTACCTAATTCGCTAACTTCAAGCACGCTTAAGTTAACCAGTTGTTCTGCAAATTTCTTTAGATCTGCCATAATGATGTTTCCTTTACTTAAAATTAATTACTTGCTTTTTGCTCTAATGCTTTTATAAGTCCTGCTAAATTACCGCCCAGCCCGCTGATCACTCCGTTTACTGGTGAATTCAGAGTATTTAATACTCCGGCTATAAGTTGAGTCTTACTTGGAAGCGAAGCTAGCGCTTTGACTTCAGTTGAATCCAAAAACTTGCCTTCGGCTGTTATTGCACCGACAAATTCAAGTGTCGGCTGCGTTTTTGCAAAGTTTGCAATGATCTGTGCCGGCGCTACTTCGTCGGTACTATTGAAGCCGTAAAGTATCATGCCGGTTAAAAGCTTAGTATCAATATCTTTAAAAGTATCTGATGACTGAAGCGCTTTAATTACTAAACGATTTTTAACAACCTGTAGGGTTGTGCCGTTGTCTCTTGCTTGTCTTCGAAGCTGCTGAAGTGCCTTTACCGGCGTACCCTTATAAGCAGTCATAACAGTCATTTTGGAATTAGCCAGCAAACTGCTTACTTCTTCGACTACTGCGTTCTTCTTTTCTTTGGTTAATGCCATAAATAATATCCTTATTGTTATCTAGATTATCGACCGTTAATTATTAAGGAACAAAAAAGCCTCTGGGTTACCAAAGACTTTAAAGAAAAATACTCGAAAACAAAACTGCTAACGACTTTCCTGGGTGACATTATTAAGTATTATTTTACCGTCACTGTCTTTGGTAAATCACTTTCAACTCTACTACACTTTATTACTTCTGTCAACCGAAGTTAGGTTGAAATAGTGTAAATTACAGTTTTAAGCTGGCAAGTTAGTTCTTAGTTGGCTGAGTGTCTGCCAAGGAACAACAATCGATGGATAGTCTTCCGGAGATGGATCGCCGAGAGCGTACATTAAAATTACAGCAGACGTTTTAATCTGGGTGTTATTTTGTTTTATTTTTTCTAAATAGTTATCTGTAGATTGAACATTTTTATAGTCTTCCATGATGAATTGTCCTCAATTAAAAATAGGCTTCTTTGGTTGAAGCCTATAAATTTTGGACTGTACTATAGAGAATTATCTCCTGGCTTCAACCTTGATGAAGCACAGTCCCTGAAGACCGAGGAGAAGTTTTATTGCTGAAGTGAAATCTTTAACCATAAATATATTATACGCTACTATTTTAGCTATTGACAAGTATTATGCATAAGAGTAAATTTTAAACCGTGACTTATTTTAATCACTTTATCAATTCATTCACTACGCGCCGCTATTACGGCCTAGTGCTTGTTATTGCATAGTTGTGATTGGAGTTTCGAACAATTAGAAAAAAGTAAAATTACGAAAAATCGAACTCCAAAAAAAGAGTTCGATTTTTTTTGGACAGATATTTCCGGCAAATAATCTAGTGAAAATGGCTTATCTGCTGGGAATATCTCCCACCTATCCCGAATAAGGGGCAGGAAAACAATCGGGCAAGCTTTATGCTTCTCGGTATTTACAACTTGGAGGAACATGAAAGAAAAGTGCGGTAACCGACAGTGCACTTCTCAGCGGAAGCGCGATCTCAAAAGCGTTCTCCGGGAACACAAGAAGCAGGGCTATAGGAAAGTGTTCGCTGATATGGACGATGTCCGAAAGTTTTTTCACGGATCTCGTGCGACTATCGGTGAAACCGAAACCGTTGTGCGGGAGCTACGAAATTCTGGAGAAATTATCCTCCGGAAAGTCGACAACGGCACAGAGATGCGGCTTCGACCGGCTTATCGGTAAGAATTGAGATGCTAAGGGGCTTAGGCTAGCAGGTCCGACGACCTCGCTGAAAGGAGAATTTGTCTCCCCGCCCCTCACACTCTATCTTACTATCATGTTCCTCTTTAACTCCTTTAACTATTGATTTAGTTGAAGAATGGTGTATGATTTCATACGGAAAAGAGAATTTATGAGTCCTAAAGAAGCATTATATGTTAGTCAAGGAACTAAAGTTGGGCTTGCTCCCCTGCAATTAGTTAGGGAAAATGTTAGAGAAATTAAAATAGAACAACCTGGCCGTTATTTATCTATTGTTGAACTACTTGAACTTGATATTGAAACTTCCAGAACCTATCGACCAGAACATGTAGGATTGGTAGCACTTATGCAGTTTGAAAAAAGCGTTGAAACGGCTACTACTTCTTTGCCTGTTGCTGAAGTTTAAATTGGGTATAGCGTTCAGCTGCTAGCCTTGTCAATTCTGGATCTTCATCTCGGTTTACAAATTTCATAGCTTGTGCAAGCAATGGATGTTTTTGAGCCACTATGTCATGCATCTGTTGTACTAGTTTTCTATATCCTGGATGACCTTGCGGGGCAGTCCTTAATTCGTGAAGATGAAATGCTTCTCTTCCGTTATATGTGATAGTCCAACGCATTTTATGGCCTAGTAATGTGGCATATTGAGCTTCGTAGTTGTATCCCGCTTTCTGAAGCGTACTGTAAAGTTCTGCTGACAAGTCGAATGCTTTTTCATAGTTTTCTGTTAAATCAGCTTCTTCGACCAGCTTGGCGACATCATAACCGAATCTCGGGCTAAGTAGCTGCCATTCTAGATCACTAACCATTCTATGCCTTTGAAGATCGCGAAATATACCATAATCACAGATGATATCCCAGGTATAACTAGCCTGCTCGATTGCCCGTCCTGGACGGTGTCGACGATTAAGTCTTTCTCCGATATAGCTATTAAATACTTCTATTTTTTGATCAATACTCCACTTATCGACTTCGCTATTTATTTCACTAAGCGACATTGTACTTTGTTCGTATAACATATACGGCACCAGCTCTAGCTCATTGTTAGGCCAGCTTTTTACTAATTGAACAGATGGAGAAGCACTTCCGTAGTTTTCTGGCAGATACTTATCAGCTAGATTACGTATATCATTTTTGGTATTGGCAATATAAGCCGTTAGTGCTCCACCACGTTCCGGTTTATCTGCTCTTTCTAGAAGAGTTGGCAGTACTTTTCTAGATTCATCTAGTATCTGATTACCTACTTGATTGGCTTCCAAGCTTTCGCTTGCTTTTAGCCGCATTATTAAGTTCTCAAGAGCCTGGCCGCTGGCAAATATTCCGACGGTCGATTTGGTTGCGACTGGTAATATTGGCCTGATTGCATCACACGCCTGAGCCCGGATAGCAGAGCGAAAAGCTCCATCTTGTTCAGATTTTGGAACGGTTGTGTTTTTTGTAATATAATCGGTAAGATCGTGTACTAGTTTTGAGTATATATTAAATATATTATCAAGTATATTTTCGTAAACTATTTTCGTCGACCGGTCAAAGTTTTCTGGTGTATAGTATTTAAAATTACCGTTTTTGTCTAGCTGATCGAAATAGATATATCTGGTAGATTGTTCAAGATATGATGCCAGTCTGCCCCATTCCAGTTGTTTGGTCAGTAAGTTGCTGGCATTTTCTACTACCACGTGGAGACCAGCTAGCTGCTGGACAGAATCATCACCATATGCAGTGATTACTCTTTTTAGAAGATCGTTATCTTTGCCGTTATGTTCAGCAAATTCGTCGAGCAAAGTTATTCTCATATCGTCGCCCCGGCGGCTCAGCCTAGCCATTGCCGCTGCTATAGTAATTGGACTCAGTTTATCTTTAAAAGCATACACATTGCCTTCTAAGTTCGTAACTGCCTCACTTAAAAATACTTTACCTAAATCAGTAATTTCATAATGGCCATTTTCATCTTTAAATACAAATTGATTAAGTTTGGCTTTGGTTACAACCGTTTCAGATTTTGCTAATTTGACTGTTGCTGCATTTTTAGCTGGCAGTAATGGCTCGATAATTTTCCATACCAGATCATGGACTAGTTCAACGTCGAGTAATTTATTATCTCTTACACAGTCGACTCGCATAAAGTCTTTCGGAAAAAGCTGGCACAAATCGTCGTAAACTTCTACCGATTTATTAAGGTGATTAAGGTCGGCTTCGTGGATATCTCTTTTTTTATCGGTATAGCTCCGTTTTTCTTTTTTATCAACTAGAGACTGAGCTATTTCACCGGGTACTCTTAGGACTATCGATTTATCGGGCCGCGGGATTCCCAGCATTTCAAATTCCAAATTATCTAACCAAATAAAATAACCTCTTCTTTCGGCAGCATTGTCAAATTTTGTTCCTTGATGAGCCATGTTAGATCCAGTATATCGGTTGGCAAGCACTATTTTTCCTTGCGAAAGCGCTTTTTTTATTGCTTTCGAAGCGCTGAATCTGTCAAGTGCGTAGAATAAAGAACCAGTATAGGGGCCGACCGCTTCTGATGATCCATATTCGCCGTTTAAGTACTGTTTTACAAAGTAACTGCTAGGATCATCGTACTGAGGAAAATCGAACGTTTCTACGTCATATCCTGACTTTGCCAATCGATCAAGTAGTTTTTTAAACTGGGTGGTCTTTCCCGAACCGTCAGTGCCTTCGATTACTAAAAATGTTCCAGACGGCTTATTATCTTCACTTGTCATCGTGCTTTTAAACCTTGAATCGCCTCGGGCAAATTTCGTTTGTCTTTGTAGGCTCTTGGCAACATCTGGTCTGGTGTCCAGTTGGAAATTAAGTCTTCAAGTTTGGTACCGGTTTGATATTTGCCGCTCATACCGTCATCACGTCCCTCGCCGTAGTTTCCTTCTACTTGTCCAGTTTCATGAAAAACGGCTTGGGCTATTCTCTCACCGACTGGCAGCAGAACAGTTTCTTTCTGATTTAAATTAAATATTTCAAGAGTCAGTCGGTTTATATAGCCAGGATCTACCCATCCGGCATCAAAGCAGACAGCAATTCCGTTTCTCCCCCAGCTGGAACGAGATTTTAACTCGTAAGCTCCAGGCGGCATAATGCCAAAAAATTCATGTGTATGAGCCAAGATTCTTTCGCCAGGTCGCAGAGGAATTACGGGGTGATCAGCTGGTATGCCGGTCAGCAGCTGTACGCCATTTTTTGCACACCAGTCCTGATGGGAAATGGCCTGATGTGGTCCAGAAAAGTATCGGTGAACATCTACTTCGTCAAATGGATTATAGATAGTGTGGTCGCCGTCTCGCTCGGTCCTGTAATAGTAGTAGCCTAGCGTTACATCTAAACTGGCATGGGCCACATGTTTAGGATTAAACGGCGTGCAGACAATATGCCCGTCTTTAAGAGCTTGGCGAATCTGTGTATTACTATATACCCCCACTTATTCCTCCCGGTCTGACTAACACGTTCCCCGCAGTATTCCAGCAGTTATACCGACTGCGGTAATGTGTAATTCTATTGTACGGTTTGTCAAAACCATGACGCAAGCACTGGCGTCAAATTTTACAACCTTTTATTTATATTCCAGAACTTGAATATTTGGTTGATAAATCGTTATTAATGTAATCGCGGTAAAACTTTTGAGCAGTTTGATCGAGATCGGGTAAATTTCCGTCATTGATTACCTCGACGTCGTATTTTACTTTTTGTCTTTCGCTTTCGGTTGGATCGATGCTGTCCATTTCGAAAATAGCCGGTCGATGAATAGTTATGATCAGTCCGCCAAAATTTTTTATTGTTTCACCGTCTTCAGGAAATCTGAGACCGCTGATTACACATAACTGTGTACCTTTTTCTTTATAACTATCGGCGATAGAAATTAGTTCGTTATACCAGATATACTTGTTGGCAGTTATACGCAAAAAACTGCCCAGCCATTGTAAGATTGCTCGGTAGCTTGATTTGTTTCCGTTATCTATTTTTACCCGGACTAAATCGGGATTAATTTTTATCTGTTCAATGTATTCGAATAACTTAGAATAATTATTTCGGTCGGCAGCGATTCTTTGTTCAGTTAACAATAACTTGCCGATTTCCGGCTTAGTCTGCATAGTTTCATTTAATATACTTGGCAGATCCGCCAACCATAAATTGATTGATTCAAGACTGTCAAATGTCTGTCCTGGCTTTATTTTTTGGTTTAATTTATCGGCAACTTTTATGATTATACTACTTGTTTCGAGCAGAACAGTAACTGGGACTAACTTTGCCAGGGCTTCAGCAAAACTGGTTTTACCGTGGCCGATTGGTCCAGTAATGCCTATGATATACATCTAAACTATTGTAACAGTAATAAATACTGGTTACAGTCAAAGGTTAATTTATTTCAGAAAGTATTAACCTAATTGAAGGACCCATTGTTGTCGTAATATAGATTGCCTTGACGTAGTTTCCTTTTAAGCTTGATGGTTTTGCCGATTTAATGCTGTTTAATACCGATCGCATATTTTGAGTTAATTTTTCAGATCCAAAACTAACTTTACCTATTCCGGCATGAATAATTCCTGTTGAATCAACGCGGTACTCAAGACGTCCTGATTTGGCGTCCGAAACTGCTTTTTCTATATTGGTAGTAACGGTACCACTTTTAGGATTCGGCATTAGACCTTTAGGCCCCAGCAATCGTGCATATTTGCCTAATTTTGGCATCATCGCAGGTGAAGCAATCAGAATGTCAAAGTCGATTTTATTTTTATCAAGTTGAGCCAGAAATTCTTCTGAGGCTGCTATGTCGGCACCAGCTTTTTTAGCCCGGGCTACATCGTCGACGTCTGCAAAAACCGCAACCCTAACAGTTTTTCCACTCCCGGCTGGCAATGAAACTGTTTGTCGGATATTTTGATCAGCCTGACGGGGATCAACGCCGAGGTTTACGTGAAGCTCAACAGTCGCATCAAACTTTACGGTACTAGTCTTTATTGCAAGTTC
>JBBQQG010000017.1:0-23426 GCA_038216175.1 Saccharimonadales bacterium (SeqCode) | reverse complement strand
CATTTAACAAGGGCGACATAGATATGCTGGCAGCCACTTATTTTTTACAGGACTTTTTAAATGATAAAATGGAAATTAAACGATGAATAGCTATTCAGTTCGAACAACTCGGTTGCATTGGAAAAAACTAGCATTAGTGATAATAATTATTGCAATAGGAATTCTTTTGGCAGCTATACTTGCAATTCGGCAATCATATATTCATAACCTCCAGCCGATAAGTGGATCACAAAAAGCCCAGCTAGTAACAATACCATCAGGATCATCAGCCCATGATATAGGTGTTATTTTGGAAAAAGACGGTGTTATCAAAAAGGCCTGGGCGTTTGAGTGGTATATTAGAAATCACGATTTGAGGGATAAATTGCTAGCCGGAACCTATGCTCTCAGACCAAATCAATCAGTTTCAGAAATAGCGACAGAAGTAACAAAAGGGGAAATAGCTACAAATCTAGTTACAGTCCTGCCTGGTCAAAGATTAGATCAAATCAGAAAAGCGCTTAATAATGCTGGATTCTCATCGTCTGATGTTGATTATTCACTAAATCCCGATTTGTACAAAGATCATCCCGCCTTAATAGATAAGCCACCGAGTGCAAATTTAGAGGGTTACTTATATCCAGATTCATATCAAAGAACGACTAATAGTAAATCAGAAAGCATTATAAAAGCTTCACTTGATCAGATGGAACTACATTTAACACCGGCAATTAGACAAGGCATAGCTGCCCAGGGTCTAACCCTACATCAGGGGATTATTCTAGCATCGATAGTAGAACAAGAAGTATCGAAAGCTGACGATCGGCCAGTAGTAGCCCAGGTATTCTTAAAGCGATTGCAACAAGGAATGGTACTTGGATCAGATGTAACCGCTATTTACGGTTCTATAATTGCAAATCAAACACCATCTCTGACCTACAATTCGCCTTATAACACTTTAATCAACAAAGGTCTGCCGCCAGGTCCGATTAGTAATGTTGTCGATAGTTCGCTAAAAGCCGTCGCAAATCCGGCAAAAACAGATTACTTATTCTTTGTTGCAGGTGATGACGGCGTAACTTATTTTTCCCATACATTAGATGAGCATCAGGCACTGACTAAAGAACACTGTAAAAAACTATGTAATCAATAATATTTACAGGGGTTAATAAAACATAAAATGATTGATTTAACTACGCCTTTTTGATACAATTTACTGTGCAGTTTTATGATCTTGTAATATTACGTAGATAGATCAACAAACTGCTCACAAATTGCCTTTTGTAAGTGTCAAGATTAAGATAATTGTCTTGTAAAATAACATTAAGAACCAATTTGTGGAAAGAGTACCTACAGTACTCGGAGCTTAGATATTCGTACAATGAATCAAATGCTTAGTCGTCGACTAGGCCACTATCAGGCGACCCCGCTGTCAAGATGGACAGGTGTCCGCGTATTTCGTAAATCCAAGACTAAAAGGCGGGCAATAAGATACAGTTTGCTGGCATTAAACGCAGTCATTCTTTTGGCTGTACTTGTTTTTGTACTTAAAACACCGAATACGTCTAAATCGTTGAAACAAAACGCACTTGCTCCAAGTACATCGAATAATATTGCTGCTAATCCGATTGACCAGCTTTCTTCTGCAGACATTGCTGCTCACGTTGCTAACATGACTCATTTAGCTGAATCAAATTCAGTTTCTAACTATGCCGATAGTGTTAACGAGCAGCTAAGTGTTGCTCCAGCAGACGATAAAGTTATCGCTAAACCACAAGTTATTAATACGACTACTAAAACAAGAAAAGATATCCAAAAGTATGTTGTTCAAAGCGGTGATACAGTTACGTCTCTGGCTTCAAAGTTTGAAGTGAGTTCAGATAGTATACGTTGGTCCAATAATATTAACGGCGATAGCCTAACTGTAGGCAGCCAGATTTTAATTTCACCAGTAAGTAACGGCGTAGTTTATCAAGTTAAAAAAGGCGACACTCCGGACACGTTGGCAGATAAATACCGAACTAGCAAAGAAACAATCATTAGTTTCAACGATGCTGAAGTAACGGGTCTTCCTGTTGGTCAAGAGATTGTTATCCCTGATGGCACATTGCCACCACCTAAAACAGCTAGTGCTATATCATTTGCTGGTTTCGCCTGGGGTGGTTTCTCACCGATTTATTCAAGTAACGGCTACGACTACGGATGGTGTACCTGGTACGCCGCCAATCGCCGAGCAGAAATTGGACGTCCAGTACCAAGTAATCTAGGAAACGCCTACAGTTGGTATCGACTGGCCCAAAAAGCTGGTTTGCCGACTGGACTGACACCGGCAGTTGGTGCGGTTGCAGTATCAGAGGGAGGCAACCACGTATCAATTGTTGAAATTGTAAATTCGAACGGTAGTTTTGTTGTTTCAGAAATGAATTCGAGTGGCTATGACAGTATTGCCAATATTGGAAATCCGGCACATGCTGGTGGCGGTTGGAAAAGAGTCGATTATAAGTTAATCCAATCAGCTGGTTCACTTAAGTTCGTCTATTAGGCTAGACCAGTAACACTTTTACGTATAGGCTATAACAGATATGTTTGTTGATAAGGCGGAAGTTTTAATAAAAGCTGGCGACGGTGGAAACGGTTATGTAAGTTTCCGTACCGAAAAATTTATCGACAAAGGCGGTCCTGATGGCGGCGACGGTGGTAATGGCGGCGATGTAATATTAGTCGCCAGTAGGAATCAAAATACTCTAGCAAGTTTTCGTTTTCAAAAATTAATAAAAGCAGAGTCTGGCAATCCTGGATTTAGTGTTAGAAAACATGGTAAAAGCGGTAAACATCAGGAAGTTGCCGTACCGATAGGTACTATCGCTATAAGTGAAGAAGGCGAAATCCTAGCTGATTTAACTAAAGACGGTCAAAGCGTAATCATAGCAAGAGGTGGCAAAGGTGGTTTTGGTAATGCACACTTTGTTTCTTCAGTCAGGCAGGCTCCAAAAGTGGCGGAAAAGGGCGAAGCCGGCGAACAGATAAAAGTAACGCTTGAGCTTAAGATGATAGCCGATGTAGGTTTAATTGGTCTGCCAAATGCTGGCAAATCAACACTACTTGCAAGTATTAGCAATGCAAGGCCTGAGATTGCAGATTATCCATTTACCACTTTATCGCCCAACCTGGGAGTTGTCGACATTGACGGCCAACAAAGTCTGCTCATGGCAGATATACCGGGATTAATTAAAGGCGCCAGCCAGGGTAAAGGTTTAGGTGATGAATTCTTACGACACGTTGAGAGAACTGCAGTGCTGCTGCACTTAATTGATATTTATAACGAAGATATAAAAAATGCCTACCAAGTTATTCAAAATGAACTAAAAGATTATAAAATAGATTTAACTTCTAGGCCTCAAATTGTAGTACTTACTAAAGTAGAAGGCTTTGATCAGGAAATGATCCAAGACCGGTTAGCCAGTCTCAAGGCTGTTGTCCCTAAAAACACATACATATCTGCGATATCGTCTAAAAATAAGCATGGTATTAAAGAGCTGCTATATAAATTAAGCGATTTGGTAAAGATTAACAGAGCGAATGAAATAGTACCTGAAGAAATACCGGTTATTAAATTAGCTGATGATCCTAGCTGGAAATTAACTGTAAACGATGGGACTTACTTAATAACAGGGCGCAAAATTGAGAGATTTGCTGCTAAAACTGATTTCGATAATCCTCACGGCGATCAAAGGCTTAGAGATATAATGAAAAAGATGGGAATAATGCGTGAACTTAATCGTAAAGGTATAGAACCAGGTCAAAAAATTAAGATATCTAACATCGGATCGATTACTTTTTAACTTAAAGCTTAACTAACATGATGCAAGAATCAAGCTCAAATTCACCAGAGAATGCTTCACCAAATCAAATTCAGTCGGTATATTTTGCGGCAGTAAAAATGCAGCATTTGATAGAGAATGGAGCAAAATTCGATGGTTGGCGGCGAAAAAGGTATATTGGCAATAATAAATTTTCTTTGCTTCAAAAAAAAGGTAACTATTCGTGGACGATTGAACGCGAAAAAGACGTTCACGATTTCACTACAGTTCAGTTTAATTCAAAAGAATTTCATGAATGGGGTATGATCGATAAAACTGAAGTGGTATCAGTTAATTCCCAAGGCACGATTGGGTATTTTACAAGAAGCGAACAAACTTATGAAAATAATTTGGTGTCAGGTCATATTAAGAGTTATTCCGACAATGACAAAATATCTGATTTAAAACCTAGTGTATGCGATGAAGTAGTTAACAGTATGCAAGAAATTATTGACTCAGCTGACACGACAGGCCGCAGGCTATATTGGCTGCGGCACTTGATTGATTTAGTACCGATTCATATGTAGCGAGTTTTATGGCAAATACTTTTTATTTTTACGATTTAGAAACGACCGGATTAAATTCTAGGAATGATCGGATAATGCAGTTTGCAGGCCAAAGAACCGATATGAATTTAAAACTTTTAGGCGAACCAGATAACTACCTGATAAAACTTAGTCAAGACGTTTTGCCTCAGCCCGACGCAATTTTAGTGACAGGAATAACTCCACAAAAAACACTTGAAAATGGTATTACTGAAGCAGAATTTTTAAAAATATTTGAAAAAGATATATCCGACGACGACACCATCTTTGTCGGATATAATAACGTTCGATTTGACGATGAGTTTATGCGTTTTTTACGGTACCGAAATTATTATGATGCATACGACTGGCAATGGGAAAATTCTAAAAGTAGGTGGGATCTACTTGACGTAGTTAGAATGACCCGCGCGCTTCGTCCAGAAGGAATAAAGTGGCCATTTAGTTCTGATGGCAAACCGTCAAATCAATTGGGGCTTCTAACGAAAATAAATAAAATTGAACATTCCGGAGCTCATGACGCGCTTGCTGACGTGCAAGCTACTATTTCACTTGCAAGCTTAATTAAAGAAAATCAACCAAAGTTATTTACTTATCTATTGAATATGCGAAACAAAAAAAATGTAGCTGAACTTGTCCAAAAAGGCGAGCCTTTCGTATACAGCTCGGGTAAATATGATAGTAATTGGGAGAAGACGACTGTGGTAGTCAAACTAGCTGATCACCCAGAACGGGGAGTACTTTTATACGATCTAAGAACTAGCCCTGAACATTTTGAAAACATGACTCCATCAGATATAGTATCGGCCTGGACATTAAAAAAAGACGATCCAGGAATCCGACTGCCAGTAAAAACTCTTTTGTATAATCGATGTCCAGCTATTGCACCACTGAGCGTGTTAAATGATGACAGTATCAAACGCTTAGAACTGAATTTAATAGACATAAACCAAAATTATATTAAGCTAAAGTCGTCTAATTTAAACAAATTAGTTCTAGATGCTGTTAAAATTCTAGATCAAAAGCGGAAATTAAAATTGTTTGATGATGACGAATTCGAACCGGACACTAAACTCTACGACAAATTTATAAGCAGCAGTGATAAAGTAATTATGAAAAAAATAGTTAAGCTAGGTGATACTGATCTAAGTAAATATACACCAATGTTTAGTGATGAACGATTAAATAGTATATTCCCGCTTTATAAAGCTAGAAATTTTTCTGCTGTCCTTTCAGTTGAAGAAATAGCGAGTTGGGACAGATACCTAAATAAGAAATTGTTTACAAGCGGTTTACTTCAAAACTATTCCCAACGAATTGAAACTTTGCTACAGAATAATTACCTAACTAAACTCGATAAATTTTTACTTGAAGAATTAAAACTCTATGGGCAATCTATTTTGCCTAATTAAAATTAATAATACCAATTTTAATTTTTATAATCATATTTTTTATTTGATTTAATCTAAAATTTACTAAACAAAAAGATACTGCAAGCAGTACAAAGGTTAGTACAACGAATTGAAAACTAATTTGAAACTGTGTTCCTGGTATTCTACCAAGAACAATAAACTCTAACATAGCAACTCCCAAAGTTGTGGTTTTCCATATTATACATTAAATAACACTAATTAGCAATAGTTATTATTTTTAACATAATAAATTTGCATAAAAATACAACAGACATCTTTTAATCGGATTGTTAGACTATAGTTAAGTAACTATATTTTACGATTTTGGTGGGAGAAAAGAGTAAAAATGGGCAGAAAAACACATAGAGTTGAACATCCACAGCGTTCGCGTTTACCAGCAAATAGGGAACTTATTAGCGCTCTTAACAAAAAACCGCCGTTAATTTACGGCATAAGAAGACAAATGGAATTTGAAGCTGGTCGAATGTTAATTGATGATTTTCAAAAAATGGTTGACGACCGTACGATACCAAATAACGTAGTTCCTAGAAGATCAATGCATGTTACGCTTATGCCACGTAGAAGCTTAGATAAACAGTTACAAAGAGGTATAGTTCTTGGTCATAAGATAAGTAAAAGCCAGGTATGGGAAGATTTGAGAGAAGAATATTCAAGTCCGATCGATGTTCGGCTGGGCGACGTCGATATTTATAAAAAAAGGTACCTTGGCATGGCAATAGATAGCCCAGATCTCGAAGAAGAGTACGCATCAGTTCTCGATGCAATGACTGAACTCGGGTTAAAGGGAGCATTTCGAAATAGGACACCTCTTCATGTTTCATTAGCCGAGATAGCACTTAAAACTTCTCGGACCGAACGACTTGGTATGGTAAATGAGCTAAATGATTTTCTACCAATCGGCCGTTTTGTTACATTAAATGGGCTCGATACTTACCCGGCAAATCAAAAAGCAGCCTAGAAAATATACTAAATTTAAGGTATAATCAAACGACTTAATTTGGTAGGAGTAGAGCGTAAAAAGTGGATTCAATTGTCGTTAAAGGTGCTCGAGAGCATAACCTAAAAAATATAGATGTAGTTATCCCTAGAAATAAATTGGTAGTTATTACTGGTTTGTCAGGATCCGGCAAATCAAGTCTAGCTTTCGATACTATCTACGCTGAAGGACAGCGCCGTTACGTCGAATCATTAAGTGCCTATGCCAGACAATTTTTGGGTCTTATGGAGAAACCCGATGTAGACCAGATTGACGGACTCAGTCCGGCGATTAGTATCGATCAAAAATCAACTAGTAGAAATCCTCGCTCAACAGTCGCAACTGTTACTGAAATATATGACTATTTAAGATTGTTATTTGCTAGAATTGGCATACCTCACTGTCCGATTTGTAATAAACCAGTATTTCGCCAAACCACTGCAGCTATTGTCGATCAAATTACCGCTCTTCCGGTTGATTCTAAACTTATGGTGCTTGCTCCTGTTGTGATAGATAAAAAAGGTGCGTTCGAACATATTCCAGAACAATACCAAAGAGCAGGGTTTGCACGCGTCCGAGTAGACGGCGTAGTTTATTCATTAGACGAATTTCCGGAACTAGATAAGAATTATAAGCATACAGTAGAAATAGTCGTTGACAGGTTAGTCAATAATGAAAATAGTCGAGGCAGACTAACTCAAAGCATCGAACAAGCACTAGATATTGCCGATGGTAGATTGAGAATACTGAATGCCGATACAAGTGTAATTACCGAATACAGCTTAATGTATGCTTGTATTGATCATCCGGACGTATCGATACCGGAGCTTGAGCCAAGAACATTTAGTTTTAATAGTCCGCATGGAGCATGTCCGGTATGTACCGGATTAGGATCTCGTTTAGAGGTTGATCCGGAACTAGTTATCCCTAATGGAAGATTAACTATAGCTGAAGGTGCAATCAGACCGTTTAACCGTATTAATTCAGATGCCTGGTATAACAAAAAAATGCAAGCGGTCGCAAGTTACTATAATTTTAGTTTGCAGGTACCTACCAGTGAATTAAAATCTGCTGATATAGAACGGCTGCTTTATGGTACCGGATCTCAAAAATATAAAGTTTCACTAGGTCTAGGCCGTAACTTCGATACAACGTACGAAGGTGTAATACCTAATTTGGAAAGACGGCATAAAGAAACAGAAAGCGATTTCATGCGGCGAGATATTGAACGCTTCATGAGAGAAAAGCCGTGTCACGCCTGCCTGGGAAGACGTTTAAAGCCAGAAGTACTGGCTATTACTGTAAAGAGTAAATCGATTATGGATATCTGCGAACTATCGATAGATAACGCATTAAAATTCTTTACTTCTTTAGATTTAAACGATAAAGAAACTCAAATCGGTAAGCAAATATTAAAAGAAATTAATGCCAGGCTGAAATTTATGCAGGATGTTGGACTTAATTATTTGAGTCTACTTAGAAGCGCAGTAACTTTATCAGGCGGCGAAGCTCAAAGAATTAGGTTAGCGACTCAAATCGGTTCCGGTTTAATGGGTGTTTTATATGTACTCGACGAGCCATCAATCGGACTACACCAGAGAGATAATGCCCGTTTAATAGTTACACTAAAACACCTAAGAGATTTAGGTAATACAGTTCTTGTTGTCGAGCATGATGAAGAAACAATCCGGACGGCAGATTATCTACTTGATATCGGACCAGGTGCCGGTATTCACGGCGGCCATGTCGTAGCTGAAGGGAGTCCGAACGAAGTTGCTCAGGTACCTAAAAGTATAACCGGACAGTATTTGCGCGGAGATAAGCAGATCAAAACTCCTAAAAAAAGGCGAAAAGGCAACGGCAAAGAATTAACAATTGTCGGCGCCAAAGAGAATAATCTTAAAGACATTACAGTTAACATTCCACTTGGAGAATTAGTCGTTGTTAGCGGAGTATCGGGATCAGGAAAATCTAGTCTAATAAACGATATTTTAGCAAAAGAACTATCAGCCCGATTAATGCGAGCCAGCACCGTTCCGGGACGTCATCAGGAAATAAAGGGTATCGAGTCGCTCGATAAGGCAATTGTCATCGATCAGTCTCCAATTGGACGTACTCCAAGATCTAATCCAGCTACCTATACCGGACTTTTCACACCAATTAGAGAGTTATTTGCTGGTGTTCCTGAAGCAAAACTACGCGGTTATGGGCCGGGACGCTTTAGTTTTAACGTAAAAGGCGGACGATGTGAAAACTGCGCCGGCGATGGAATAATTAAAATTGAAATGCATTTCCTGCCTGATGTATATGTAACTTGTGAAGAATGTAAGGGTAAAAGATATAACCGAGAAGCACTTGAAATACATTATAAAGGCAAAACTATAAGTGATATTCTAGCTATGAACTGCGAAGCTGCCTTAGACTTTTTTCAAAATATTCCTAGCATTTCTCGTAAACTAAATACACTTGTCGACGTTGGACTTGGATATATCTCATTAGGACAGCCAGCAACAACTTTATCAGGCGGCGAAGCCCAACGAGTTAAGCTGGCAACAGAGTTGTCGCGGCGACCAACTGGGCGCACGCTATATATACTTGACGAACCAACTACCGGACTCCATATGTACGACGTAAGCAAACTGCTTGACGTACTACACGCTCTAGTTGATGCTGGAAACAGTATGATTGTCATCGAACATAATTTAGATGTAATTAAAAATGCCGACTGGATAATTGATATGGGACCTGAAGGAGGAGAAGCCGGCGGTCAGATACTAGCTGAAGGTACCCCGGAAAATGTTGCCAGTAATAATAAATCATATACCGGCCAGTATCTAAGAAAAATGATTTGATTATGTTGAGAAAAGAAATTAAAGATTTAATAACAGCAGAAACCAATTTGGTATCTGCCGCAGAAACACTGCTAAATAATTATCCACTGCGTAAGATTAAAAATTTAAAAGTACTTATGGACTTATCTGAAGTATACTTAGATATTGAAAAAACTTCAGAAATTAAAACTCCAACTGAACTTGCTATTGATGTATTAAAATTTGCTTCGACTGATATTCGGGAAATTAATTATGCCGAAATTACGGAGAAACATATGTTAAGTGACGAATATATTAGACTAAGCCACCGTAAATCAGTTTATCCCGATGTTGAAAACGAGATAATTAATTACTATCAAGCAGAATCTGCCTAGTACAGATGACAAGTAAGTTATTTAATTCTAAGTATTTTGTGTAATATCTTTAATCTAATTTTATCATCAGAAAATATGTGATAAAGCGACGGTCCAAATGTAAGTACTGAAGTTACCGCAATTACTGGTAGGATATATTTATCAATATTAGGTATTTTACTACCTAAGAAATAACCCAGTAAAATTATGCTGACGGCCCATACTAGACAACCGATCATATCAAATAGTACGAATTTTTTTCTCGACATATTTGCAGCACCGGCAACGACCGGCGCAAAAGTTCTAACTAAAGGCAAGAATCTGGCTAACATAATAGTTTTGCCACCATGCTTTTCGTAAAATTTTTCAGCTCTAATAAGATAAGCAGAACGAAAAATAAGACCGTCTTTTTTCCTGAATATCTTTTTTCCAGTTTTATGGCCGATAAAATATCCGGTATTATCGCCGGCGAAGGCACAAATTACTACGACTATAATTAGCGGTATCAGCGGAAGTTTTCCCTGGGCCGCAAAGAATCCAGCTGGAAATAACAAAGTATCTCCGGGTAGAAAAAATCCAAATAGCAAGCCAGATTCAGCGAATACGATCAGACCGACTAATAAAATTCCTCCCGTTTCTAGGATGTGATTTATGTTTAGCATATCTTTTAGAGTACCCGCTTTTGCTAACAGAGTCCAGACAGTGTATAATTACACTTTATCGTTGCGTTGGCTTAAGGAGTTTTAATGTCAGAAAATGAAATAGTTGTAATACTTGAAGAACGCAGTGTCCTTCGTAAAGGTCTTCAGCAATTAAGACAAAGTGGAAAAGTACCAGCAGTAATTCATGATCACGGAAAACCGTCGACTCATGTTATGGCTGATTATTCTGCTCTAGTAAAAGCCTATTCACTTGCTGGTAAGCATCATCCTGTGCAATTGCAGATAGGTAAGATCGATCATCTTGCGTTAATTAAGGACGTTGATTACGAACCGGTAAAGCATAGTCTTAGACATATTGTTTTTCAAGCTATTAAACAAAATGAAGCAGTTGAGGCAGAAGTCCCGATTTTATTTAAAGAAGATACTGAAATCCCAGCTGAGAAGCTAAGTTTAATGGTACTTCGACAACTTGATTATGTAACTATTAAAGCATTGCCCAAAGATCTTCCGAACGAACTAATAGTAGACCCAAGTTCGCTGACTGAAGTTGGTGATCACATTACTGTTGCAGACTTAGTTGTACCAGCCGGGATTACTATTTTAACCGATCCAGATCATCCGATTGCAACTGTAGAAATGCCGAAAGACCAGGAAGCTGAAGCTAATGCTGCAGCCGCTGCTCAGGCGACAGAAGATGGCGTGGTTGCCGAACCAACAGCTGCAGAAGATGGTGAAGCGTCTGATGTAAAAGCTGAAACTGAAAAATCAGATTCTTAAATTACTTAGTTTTTAATACTTTTATTCTTCAATAAATCCGCCAGATTGATGTGACCAAAGTTTAGCGTATAGTCCATTTTGCTTAAGAAGCGATTTATGTGTCCCTTCTTCAGTTATTTTCCCATCGTCTAAAACTATGATTCTGTCCATATGTTGGATAGTACTTAACCTGTGGGCGATGACTATCGTCGTTCTGCCTTCCATAAGCTCCCATAAAGCTGACTGAATTAGTTTTTCGCTTTCGCTATCAAGTGCACTGGTTGCTTCGTCTAGAACCAGAATCGGGGCGTCTTTAATCATCGCCCTAGCAACGGCAATCCGCTGGCGCTGTCCGCCCGATAATTTAACTCCACGTTCACCAACTAGAGTTTGATATTTTTTTGGCAGTTTTTCTATAAACTCGTGTGCGTGTGCTTTTTTTGCTGCTTCAATTATCTCGTCCTGTGAAGCATTTAATTTTCCGTAACTAATATTTTCAGACAGCGTGCGATGGAATAGTAATGGTTCCTGTGGCACATAAGTAATAGATTTTCTAAGATCTAACTGCGTCATTTTACTTATGTCCTGCCTGTCTATATTTATTGACCCGTTCTGAATATCCATAAATCGCAGTAGAAGTTTAGTAACAGTTGTCTTTCCACCACCACTCGGTCCGACGAGGCCAATCTTTTCTGATGGTTTAATCGACAAATTAAAATCTTTAAATAGAGAGTCTTTAGCAGTTCTTTCAGGGTACCAGAAAGTTACATTATCAAATACGACTTCACCTTTTGAAGCATTAAATGGGATTGGATTTTTTGGATCTTTTACTTCGGGTTCAATTTGCAGTATTTCTGCCATATCATTAGCATCACCGAATACTCGGGTAAACTGTCTGAATGTCGTGTTTAAGTCCCATAGTCTTCTTAGTATCGAACTTGTATAGATTAGAGACAAATAAATAGTTCCGACAGCTATATAACCCTTAATCGCAAGTAGTACCGACAATACGATAACGACGACATTTATGCTACGTTGAACCGCCCCGCTTAAAAGTTCATGTTTCATGTTTACTCGCATAGTAGTTAATGAGCGTTTGTGAACTTCATTAACTCTTGTCTGCATTCGACTTCTTTCTAGATCATCATTTGCAAAAGATTTTACGGCTAGAACATTACCAATCGAATCGGCCAGCTGCCCGGTACGATTTGTTTCTGCTTCGGCCCATTTTCGAGTATATGGTAGCTGTTTTCGTCGAAAATACCATACTAACGGCGCATAGATAAAAGCTATAGCCAGGATTGCAATAACTACTACTGGTGCACGAGTTGATAGAATTATTGCTGTAAATATCAAAGCAACAAGCAGTTTAAAGACATTCCAAGTAAGCGGGTCGGTAAATCTTTCGAATGAACCAACAAATTTATTAGTTTGATTTACTAAAGATCCAGCAAATCTATCGGAAAAAAATCGATAGCTCATTTTACTTAAATGATCAAAAACCGTCATGTTTAAATCTCTAGATATACTTTCCTGAGTTCTCCAAAATATTCGTATTACGATATTCCAAAGAAAATGGCCAAGTGTCTCCAGTGCTACTACTGCAATTAGTATTGGTATTATTTTATGAAATGACAGCGCTTTTAAATTATTTCTAGCAATACTAGTAAGTATGCCGCTAATTAGAAGAGGCGAAATCATGTCTTCAGCTAACTGGGCAACTACCATTAAAGGATAAATAGTTAATATAGCGCGTTTATAGTGCCTGGAATGTTGCCAAAAAACAGATAGCGTTATTCTACTAGTTGAGGGATTTTTCATAGCGGCGGTCTCCTTGGTACCGACGCGCCTTAGCGTTTAATTTAATTAGATTTTATATAAAAAAGTTTACGAGAATGCCACGGGGGCGAAATTCGCTTGAGTTTGATCGACTGTATAGAACCATTTTTGCTTTCGCCCTTTCCGTTAACTTAACAATTGGATGATATTATATCATAAGCGTCAAGTTTAAACCAAACTTATCTTAAATCTGATATAATTCACGTCGATATGGAGAAAATTATACTTTTTTATAAATTTATTCCGATTGAAGATCCGGAAACTGTTATGCATTGGCAAAGATCAATCTGCTCGGCTAATAATTTAAAGGGACGTATTATTGTTAGCTCTCAAGGCATCAACGGAACTTTAGGTGGTCCAATAGATGGGCTAAAAGCCTATAAAAAAGCTATGAATTTGCACAGCAAGTTTAAAAAAATTATGTATAAATGGTCGGATGGACAATCGGCTGACTTTCCTAGATTAAGCGTAAAAGTTAGAAATGAAATTGTAACTTTTTTAGCATCGGATGAAATTGATGTTGATGAAAATGGTGTAGTTGGAGCAGCTAAAAGATTAAAACCATCCCAGCTTCATGAACTTGTCAAGCAGCGTAGCGGTGACGTTATTTTTATGGACGGTAGAAATAACTACGAAGCAGAGATTGGAAAGTTTAAACATGCAATCGTACCGAATACTCGGACAACCCGTGATTTTTTAAGCGAACTAGAAAAACCGGAACTTAAAAAACTAAAAAATAAAACAATAGTTACTTATTGCACCGGTGGTATAAGGTGCGAAATTCTTACTTCGCTTATGAAAAAAAGAGGATTTAAAGATGTATATCAACTTGATGGCGGAATAGCAAAATACGGCGAAACATATAAAGACGATGGACTATGGCAAGGCAAGCTGTATGTGTTTGATAAACGAATGAGCCTTGCCTTTAGTGAAAAATCTAAAGACATTGGATCTTGTAGTCATTGTCGAAATGTTACCAGCAACTTTATAAATTGCGCCAATAAATCTTGTAATGAATTAATTGTAGTTTGTCAAAAATGCGCTGACATCACGAGTTACTGTATCCTACATTCAACAGTCAAAATATCAGCCTGATTTAAGTCAATCGATTTATAAGATACTTATATAAAGAAAGTTATAATATTATTGTGAATAAACAGCTTGAAAATAAGTTAAAACAGCTTCCAAATTCACCGGGTGTATATTTTCATAAAGACTCGGCAGGAGAGATAATTTATGTTGGTAAAGCGGCGGTACTTAAAAACCGTGTACGACAATATTTTCAAAAAAGTCGAGCTAGAGATTTAAAAACTGAAGCTTTAGTTGCTGAAATTAACGATACAGATTGGGTAGAAGTTGATACCGAACTTGATGCCTTGTTTTTAGAAGCCGAATTAGTTAGACGCTATATGCCAAGGTATAACATCTTACTCCGTGATGATAAATCTATGGTATATATTCGTATCGATTACGATAGCAATTATCCAACTGTTGGGACCACAAGACGCCCGCTTGATGATGGTGCGCGCTATTTTGGTCCGTATCTAAGTGCTTTAAATGTCCGTCAGGCTTTAAAACTGCTCAGGCGTATTTTTCCGTTTGCTACAAGGAAAATGCCTAATCAAACTCGGGCAAGCCTACATTACCATTTAGGCTTAGATCCCGGTCTTGAAGAAGGCAAAACCAGCCTAGAAGATTATCGAATGAACCTTAGAAAACTTATTTCATATATAGAAGGCAACCGAACTAAGGTTATGCGTGAACTAGAAACAGAAATGAAAATTCATGCCAAAAAGCAGGACTTTGAAGCAGCAGCAAAAACCAGGAACAAGCTTTTTTATTTGAGAAATTTAACAAAACAAGTAGTATTTTCAGACAAAGAATTCTTAGATATCAGTAAAGACCATGCCTTAAGCGAGTTAGCTGAGCTATTCGATCTTAAATCTATTCCTAAGCGAATTGAAGGCTATGATATATCTCACATGAGCGGTACCGATGTTGTTGCTAGCATGGTCGTATTTACAAACGGTGCCAGTGATAAAACTGAATACCGAAAATTTAAAACCAAGAAAGAACATAACAACGATTTTTACAATATGAATGAAACGTTAACGAGAAGGCTGAGTCAGAAAAATTTAAAAAGCTGGGGAACACCTGATCTTATATTAATTGACGGCGGCAAAGGCCAGTTAGATGCAGCTATAGAAGCCCGCGACGATCTAAATTTAAATCATATTAAAATGATTGGTCTTGCTAAACGCGAAGAGCAACTGGTTTTACATATATTAAAATCTGGTTTAGTTGTAAATGATAATGTTCTTCGAAAATTAAAAGGCTATCAAAGCTCTAGTGCAGATTATATATTGATTAATTTGCCTCATACGACTAACTTAGTTAAACTGCTTCAAAGGATACGCGATGAATCGCACCGATTCGCAGTCAATTACCACAGCGTTTTAAAAGTTAAGCGGCAATCTTCTAGTCAACTTGATCAAATACCTAGTATTGGTCCGGCTACTAGAAAAAAACTACTCAAGAAATTTGGCAGCGTCAAAGGAATTTTACTTGCAAAAGATTCTGAAATTATTAATGAAGTAGGATTGTCTAAAGCAGCAATGCTAAAAAGTTATCTAAAATAAGTCCATGATATAATTGATTTTCTTATGGACTCGAAATTTACTTCAGATTTTTTTAAGCAGAATCGAAAACGTCTCCAGCAGTTATTTACAGGAACTGCCCCGATTGTCTTAAATGCCAGCGGACTAATGCAAAGTAGCAATGATACAACTTATCCTTTTAAGCAAGACACGAATTTCTGGTATCTTACCGGGGTTAATGTCGCCGATGTTATTTTAGTAATTGATAAATCGAACGAATATCTAATATTACCTGAGCGCGAAGAGGTCCAAACTCTGTTTGATGGAACTGTAGAAGCTGAAGAGCTAAGATCTGTTTCGGGAATTGAAACTGTCTTCGACCACAAAACTGGGTGGAATAAACTTAAAAATCGAATTAACAAGGTGAAGTATGTAGCAACAATAGTTGCTCCGCCAAATTTTATCAGTGCACACGGTTTTTATACTAACCCTGTTAAGTCGCTAGTTCAGAAAAAACTGACTAATATCAATCAAGATCTCGAATTTTTAGATTTAAGACAACATTTGTGTGCACTTAGAATGATCAAACAACAGGTCGAGATAGAAGCACTTAAGCAAGCCATAAAAATAACCAATAAAACGATTCAACAAATAGTTAAGAAAAATTTAAATAAGTATTTAACCGAATACGATATAGAGACCGAAATAATTTATAATTTTAGAAACAGCGGGGCTGACGGACCAGCCTTCGATAGCATCGTAGCTGCAGGTGCCAATGCCTGTGTTATTCATCATCTTCCAAATCGTTCTATTTTGGATACATCAGCTTTTATGATTATAGATATCGGCGCCCAGTATTCTAATTACGCAGCCGATATATCAAGAACATACGCCTTATCTGAACCAACAAAAAGAATGGTAAACGTATACGACGTCGTACTTGATGTTCAAAACTTTGCCATAAGCCTGTTAAAGCCAGGTGTAATTATTAAACAGTATGAAGAAGAAATTGAGCGTTATATGGGTGAAAAACTAAGAGAATTAGGACTGATAAAAACTATAGACTCACAGTCTGTCCGTAAATATTTTCCTCACGCGACTTCTCATCATCTTGGACTAGACGCTCACGATTTAGCCGATTATAGCGCTGTTCTAGCATCTAGTATGGTGCTTACGGTTGAGCCGGGCATTTATATTCCGGAAGAAGGCATAGCTGTAAGAATTGAAGACGATGTAATAATAAATAAGCACGGCAATGACATATTGTCTGGTAGCTTGCCACGCAAGTTATTGTCACCTACAATAAATATGAATTAAAAAATATATGAAAAAACCATTTACAAGATTTTTGGTGCGCTGGTTCGTCTGTGGCCTGGGAATATGGATAGCTGCTAATTTGCTAGGCCAAAGAGTTAGTTACGGAAGCCATATTGGCGTTATTATTATTTCGGGTTTAATTCTAGCTATTATCAATATAATAATTAAACCTATTATTGTGATTTTGTCTTTACCAGCCATACTTTTTTCGCTTGGTTTGTTCATGATTGTTATTAACGGACTGATGGTCCTTTTAGTGAGCAAGCTATATTCTCCGCTTAGAGTTACTAATTTTGGGGCCGCAATGCTTGCCGGTATGGTCATTGGCTTGGTAAACTACTTTGTGACGACTATATTGGAGGAAAGATGAAAATATATAATTACGTTACAATCGTTTCAATGGTCTTACTTACCATATTAATTATGGTTCAAACTAGAGGTGCTAGTTTAGGTGCAGGACTTGGTGGCGGCGGCGAAGTTTATACTGTTAGAAGAGGTTCTGATAAGACACTTCATCAGATGACAGTAATTCTAGCATTTGTATTTGCTGCTTCTTTGATTCTCGGCATACTAGCGTAATAACAAAGGTTGGGTATGATTGATCGCACAACTAAGTTGCGCTGGCGGAGGCGTTTTCGACAAAGTAAACGTCAAGTTGAAGATATTGGACTTCAAGCCGAGGAGCAACTTGAAAGGCATTTTTTCAGACGTATTGGAAGACTGGCTGATGTCAGAAGATTTGTAATCAGCTGGACGCTTCTAATTCTAATAATTGGTGTCGGATTAATTGTTCAAACCCAGTCTCTCAATAGTTATTATCGTAAACTTAAGCCTGTATCAGGCGGATCCTTCTCAGAAGGTATTCTCGGATCATTTACTAATGCAAATCCGCTGTATGCAACAAGTTTAGTTGACAGCAGCGTATCAAAGTTAGTATTTTCAGGACTATTAAAAACTGACAGTGCAAATAAACTTGTCGGAGATTTAGCTGACAGCTGGCAAGTTGACGACAGAGCGGTTAATTACACCTTAAGATTAAGAAATAATTTGTACTGGCACGACGGCCAAGCTTTGACTGCCGATGATGTCGTTTTTACCTATAAGACTATACAGAATCCAGATGCGAAGTCCTTTTTATTTAATAGTTGGAAGGGTATAAAAGTTGAAGCCAAAGATTCTAAAACTATTGTTTTTACATTGCCAAATTCGTTAAGTTCTTTTCCGTACTCGCTTACCAATGGTATTGTTCCAAAACATATCCTGGAACCAGTTCCGGTAAGTCAGCTAAGATCGATCAGATTTAATACTGTCAATCCAATAGGGTCAGGACCTTTTATGTGGGATAAAGTCGAAGTAAACGGCGATACTCCCGAGACAAGAGAAGAAATAGTAGGAATGTCGGCTTATAAAAATTATTTTCTAGGACGTCCTAAAATTGATCACTTTGAAATTCATTCATTCCATGATGAAAAACATATGACTTCTAGTTTTAAAAATGATTCTATTAACGCAATGGTAGGGCTGGATAATACGCCTGATGCGCTTGTAAAAACTAAAAATTTGCAAGAATTCAACATCCCGTTATCGGCAGAGATAGTTGTCTTTTTAAAAACCACCTCCGAAAACTTAAAGGACATAAAAGTAAGGCAGGCATTAGTAAAAGCTACCGATCAAAAAGCTATTATCAATCAGCTGGGATACCCTGCAGTTGTTGCGACTGAGCCAATATTAAACGGTCAGATTGGTTATGACAAATCTCGCTCTCAGTTAAGTAATAACGTCGATCAAGCTAACAAATTACTTGACGACGCCGGATGGAAAAAAGATTCAACCGGTATAAGAATCAAAGATAAAAAAATATTAACAATTAATCTATTTGCTCAAAACAGCAGCGAGTATACTGCCGTAACTCAGCTATTACAAAAACAGTGGCGAATCGTGGGTGTTGATTTACAGGTTCAGCTTTTACAGACAGCTGACATTCAGGGCGTTGTATCGAGGCATGAATACGATGCACTGCTATATGGTATATCTATTGGTCCTGATCCCGATGTATTTGCATATTGGCATAGCTCACAAGCAGATCCACATTCTGTAAATCGGTTAAATCTTTCCGAGTATAAATCAGTTGTTTCAGATAAAGCACTTGAAGCTGGTCGATCAAGAACTGATCCAATGCTTCGTAGTATCAAATATAGACCATTCCTTGAAGCCTGGAGGGTCGATGCTCCAGCCGTAGTGCTGTATCAACCTAGGTTTTTATATATCTCAAAGGGCCCAATTTTTGGATTTGATCCGACGGTTATCAATACTTCATCGGATAGATTTGCTAATGTAAATGATTGGATGGTCAAGCAGGAACAAATATCAGAATAGCAATATAAAATACGCCGCAGTGGTGAAATGGTATACACGCTAGTTTCAGGTACTAGTGGAGGAAACTCTGTGGAGGTTCAAGTCCTCTCTGCGGCACCAGATCTTATATTTATATATTATTAGCCGTTTTATGCCTGCTAAACAGTAGTGTGATATCATATTGCAAGCACATGCTAATGCTTATTTTGAAGAGGAATATTAAAATTTTATGAATAAAATTGCGCATTATTTGCAAGAACATTTAACCGGCGAAGTAATGACCGGCGATGACGCGCTAAATTATTTTGCTATAGATGCAAGCGTATTAAATGTACGCCCGGCTATCATTGTATATCCCCATAGTGAAAACGACATTCGAAAAACTGCAAGATTTACCTGGCAGCTGGCCGAAAGAGGCCGTGTTATTCCAATGACAGCCCGCGGCTCTGGTACCGATCAAAGCGGTGCAGCGATAGGTAGCGGTATTATTATGGCATTTCCGGCCCATATGAACCGTATATTAGAGCTAGACACTAAATCAGGTACAGTCACGATTGAGCCGGGTATTAACTACGGAAAACTTCAACAGACTCTTCATACCCATAACCGATTTCTGCCGCCGTATCCAGCATCAATGGAATTTAGTACTGTCGGCGGTGCCATAGCCAATAATGCTGCCGGTATCAAATCGGTAAAATATGGCAGTACCCGTGATTTTGTTAAAAGTCTTAGAGTAGTTTTAGCCAACGGCGAAGTTATTGAAACTGGACGAATCTCGAAGCGCGAGTTAAATAAAAAATTAGGACTGGCTTCATTTGAAGGCGAGGTTTATAGAAGTTTGGACGGATTGATTGAAGAAAATCAGCAGACTATTAGACTTATTGAAAAACAAGTTACTAAAAATGCTGCCGGCTACGCTCTGAACCTTGTAAAAAATAAAAATGGTAGCTTTGACTTAACACCTTTATTTGTTGGATCCCAGGGAACATTAGGAATAGTATCTGAAGCAGTAATAGTTACTGAGTCCCATAATCCCAAAGATACTCTGATAGCAGCATATTTTGACGATTTGCAAGTTGCTGAAGAAGTAATTCTTGAGCTTCGAAAATTTAAAGAGTTGCCAAGTGCAATGGAATTAGTTGATGATAAACTTCTAAACTACATACAGAAGCGAAGCTCTAATTTATTAAAAGGTGTAATAGAGCCGCCTTTTCCGAAAATAGTTTTGTTAATAGAGTTTGATAATGGATCCGACAGAATACAGAAACGACTAGCTAAAAAGACTGAAAAAATACTAGCCAAATACCAGGTACCGTGCCAAATCGAAACTGATGATCACCGTAAAGACTTGCTATGGAAAATTCGTGAAACGGCAGCTTTAATTGTTAGCCAAGCAGAAAGCGGTGCCAAAGCATTGCCAATTATTGAAGACGGCATAGTGCCGGTAGAGCGGTTTAAAGAATTTTTAAACGGAGCATATGACATTTTCGAAAGGCATGGTCTTCAAGCTGCCGTTTGGGGGCACGCTGGCGATGCTAATTTGCATCTTCAACCGCTGCTAAATTTATCTCAAGTAGGTGACAGACAAAAAGTATTTAAACTGCTAGAAGAATATTATAATTTTGTTATAAATTTGGGTGGCAGCACTAGTGCTCAAAATGGAGATGGACGAATTAGGGCTGCCTACTTACAGAAGTTATACGGTCCGGAGGTCTACGAACTATTCCAAAAAACTAAAAAGATTTTTGATCCATATAATACGCTTAACCCCGGGGTAAAAATAAATATTACTATTGAAAACGTCAAACCTTTGCTTCGTCACGAATATAATATTGATAGATTATTAGATCATCTTCCTAAGAGCTAAAAATGTTTCCGAATATATTTTATGACGTTATAGGTTCAGTCGGTGCTTTTTTGATATTATTTGGTTTTTATAGAACAAGTATCGGAAAATGGAAAAATAAATCTTTTTTATATGAACTGGACAATACGATCGGTGCATTATTGTTAATCGTTTATCAGCTTCATTTAAAAGCATTTATAAGCGTAACAGTTAATATAATCTGGGCAATTGTAGCGTTTAGGGGATTAACTCCGTTTGCTGAGAGATACATAAAAAGAAACTCAAGACTAAAACACGGCAGACGCGCTTGAGTTTTTAAGTTAAAAACCGTAGAATAACAGAGCTCGCGCGAGTGGTGGAATGGTAGACACGCTTGTCTGAGGGGCAAGTGCCGCAAGGTGTGGAGGTTCAAGTCCTCTCTCGCGCACCAGTATAACGCTTCATGTTATATTAATAGCTAAGTGGTAGTAGGGTGATTAGCTCAGTTGGCTAGAGCACCTCGTTTACACCGAGGGGGTCGGGGGTTCGAATCCCTCATCACCCACCATGCTAAGAGGACTGTTGTTAGTAAACACAGTCCTTTTTGTTTGCAACTTTGGTCATCTGTTCTTACAATGAGGATATTAAAGAAACGGGGTTATTATGAGTGTCTTTCTTATTATCTTGATAGTTATTGCAATTATCATTGTTGTCCGAGGTGTAAGAGTAATAAATCAGTATGAAAGGGGCGTAATATTTCGGCTAGGAAAAGTTCAGAGTAGTCCTAAAGAACCAGGGTTAAGGTTAATTATCCCAATAGTTGATCAAATGAGAAAAGTAGCATTAAGAACTATTACTCTTCCTATTGAAACTCAAAAGATTATTACTAGAGATAATGTATCAATCGATGTTGCTGCCGTGGCGTATTACCAAGTAGTCGATCCAATTAAAGCAATCGTAGAGATAGAAAACGTAGTATCTGCAACATATCAGATAGCCCAAACCACAGTCAGAAACGTAGTTGGGCAAACGACACTCGATCACGTACTGAGTGAAACATCAGCTCTTAACGATAAAGTTAAAGCGATACTCGACCAGGCTACCGAAAAATGGGGAATCTATGTAAGCAATGTCGAGCTAAAAGATATTCAACTTCCTGATAGTATGCAACGTGCAATGGCAAAAGAAGCCGAAGCTGAAAGAGAAAAACGGGCTAAAATTATTGCTGCCGAAGGTGAGCAGCTTAGTGCCGCTAAACTTGGTGAAGCAGCTGACATTATTGCTGCCCATCCAATTGCGCTTCAACTTCGTAATTTACAAGTATTAAGCGAAATTGCTGTTGAAAAAAATAGTACTATTATTTTCCCCAGTCAATTTATGGATACCGTTGATAGTATTAAAAACTTCATGTCCAAAGAGACTATAAAATAAATGTCGTTAGAGGATTATCAGAAAAAAATTGATAGTAGTCTTCAAAACTTTAAAAAACCTTACTGGCATCCGTTAAGTCAGTTTGCCAGAATAGTTGAAGAAGTTGGCGAAGTTTCTCGCATTTTAAATCATAAGTTTGGTGATAAACCGATTAAAACTACAGAAAAACTTGGTTCATTAGAAGATGAACTTGCCGATGTAATTTATAGCATCATTTGTTTAGCTAATAGTCAAAAAATTAAGCTAGATATACCATTAGAAACAGCAATAAATAAATTAATGACACGTGATAAAGATAGGTTTGAAAGGAAAGCTGTTAGTTCACCTTGATGTAAAATGCTGTATACCGTAAAATAACGGGGTTGTCGTGGCTCTTTAGCTCAGTTGGTAGAGCAGAGGCTTGAAGAGCCTTGTGTCCCCAGTTCGAGTCTGGGAGGAGCCACCACAATAGTATGCTATGCGGGTGTAGCTCAGTTGATAGAGCGCTTCCTTGCCAAGGAAGAGGCCACGAGTTTGAGTCTCGTCACCCGCACCAACCATAAGTACTTTGACCTCAGTATATCGGGGGCGTACTTTAACAATCAACTTTCGAATTAAAGAAAGAAATTGACAAGATGTATTACAATTGTTAAAATGTAATACATGACATACGACACAACAGTTACGAGTA
>JBBQQG010000016.1:0-23931 GCA_038216175.1 Saccharimonadales bacterium (SeqCode) | reverse complement strand
CTCGTTGGTTTGGGGTTAGTCCCTTGGACACGACTTGGACTTGAAAAATGGCTGCCAAACTACGGCATAGCATGTTTATTTGGGTGGGATTTGAAAGTACAAGATAATTTGCCAGGAGTTGTAGCACTTAGCGATGAGCTAAAAGAACTACCGAAATTGCCAAAACTCAATACCCAATCTCTACTTAATAACGCTGAATTTACTGATCTGCTTAATAAAAAATATAGTGGCTACGACATATTAACTTATAAGCCAGTAGCGCCACCAGCTTCTTATTCAAACCGAAAATTTTTAATGGTCGATGAATCTTTCACTAATACTTTTGAAAATAAGGTTATATTTAGAAAAATGTTTAGTGACAAATTAAACATTCCTGACTACCAAGTTTTAGCACGGGACAAACTGTTAAAAAGCATCGACAAATTTAAAGAAATAATGAACGGAAGAACTTCGGTAGTAATACAAGATGAACAGCTGAGCGGCGGCAAAGGTACGTTTATTATCAGTAGCTATGATCAATATATAAATTGCATAGATAGTTTAAATAAATTATCGACAAATCGGCTAGTAGTTGTTTCCGAAGTCATAAATCAGGCTAAAGAGAGAAGTATTCAGGGCTGCGTTATCAAAACAGGCGTAATTACTGGACCACTTCAACGCCAGATTATTGCCCATCCTCTTCTTTCGAACAATGCAATAGCCGATGGTGATAAATTCTGCGGAGCAGAAATTTCATCTTCTGATCATGAAAGCTTAATTCATCGAAAAGCTACTGACACGGCAAAAATAATTGGCACAAAACTTAAAAGTTTAGGTTACCGCGGGATATTTGGAGTAGATTATTTACTTGATGAAAATAACGAGCTATACGTGATAGAAGTTAATCCTAGAATTACAGGAGTAACACCTTTACTTACTGCTTTATACAGCGGAGAAAACATAATTCCGTTTTACCTGCTACATGTGCTGGAACTTGGTGGCTACGCATACCAGATTACTGATGATAAAATCGACCCAAGTGGAAACGGCGCTATACTTTTGCTCCATTCTTTAAATCTAACAACAAGTAAGATCACCAAGCTTCCGCCCAGCGGCACTTATGAAATTGTTAAAAATGGAAGTTTAGAACTTGTTAATAGAAATATCGATATAAATAAGATAAGGAGTAATCAGTTTATTATTGAAGAGTATATGCCACCAAATATGCCGATAAAGCCTGGAGGAAGATTAATGACAATGCTTTTTAACCGAGAAGTAGTTAATCGAAATACGGATGAATTAAATAGTGATATAGCTGACATTATTAAGGTTGTCAGAAAAAACATAGTTACAGAGCCAATTATCCGTGATATACAGTAAGAGTTATGAGGAATTATTATGGCTAAAAAAGAATTAACTACAGTCGGACGAGCAGAAAAAGTTGCATTCCCAGCAGCAGGTTTATTGGAAGTACCGGCAAAACTTGATACCGGAGCATACAGATCGTCTGTTTGGGCAATTGATATAATCGAACAAAACGGACGGCTTCACTTTAAAATTATGGGCGATTTAAAAACATCAGGTCCAAGCAAAGAAATTACTATTGATAAGTTTGAAATTGTCGATGTTGAAAATTCATTTGGTCAAAGCGAGCAGAGGTATAGCGTATACCTAGTTGTAAGACTTTGCGGCCGACGCGTCAGAACAGATTTTACACTTTCTGACAGATCGATGAAGACTTATCCGGTATTATTGGGCCGTAAATTACTTCGTGGAAAATTTATTGTTGATGTTTCTAAGGGGTCTCCGATCCCAGATGAGGAGAATGGAAAATGAATATTGTTATTTTATCTAGAGGACCCGGCAATTACTCGACCAAAAGATTAAAAGAAGAGGCATTATTAAGAGGACATAACGTCCGAGTTATTAATCACGCTAAATGTTACGTAGTACTTGAGAAAAGTAATCCAGTTGTACATTATAAAGGTGAAGCATTAACTGATATTGATGCAATTATCCCACGCATCGGTCAAAGTATTACTAAATACGGCTCATCAATAGTTCGTCAATTTGAAATGCAGGGTATCTTTACTACTGCTAGTTCAATTGCCATAACAAGATCTCGTGATAAATTAAGGTCTATGCAACTTTTGGCTCGTGCCGGTGTTGATATACCTAAAACTGTATTTGCCCGAGAAACTTCTGATCTTGATAACGTAATCGAACAGGCGGGTGGGGCACCGCTAATAATTAAAGTTGCAAGAGGTACTCACGGAAATGGAGTAGTGCTTGCTGAAACTAGAAAAGCTGCACAAGCTGTAATGCAGGCGTTCTATGTAGAAGGTGTTAACTTTTTAGTTCAGGAATTCGTAGCCGAAAGTGCCGGCAGCGACATCAGGGCTTTCGTTGTCGGAGGCCAAGTTGTAGCCAGCATGAAAAGACAAAGTCTTGATGACGATTTTAGGTCAAATATTCATCAGGGCGGAGAAGGTACTTCTATAAAATTGACTGATGAAGAACGGAAAACTGCCCAGAAAGCGGCAAAGGCAATGGGCTTACCTATTTGCGGCGTAGATATGATGCGCTCTGACAGAGGCCCGTTAGTAATAGAAGTTAACCCTAGTCCGGGCGGCAGTATTGAAAAAGTTACAGGTAGAAATGTTGCTGAAAAAGTTATTGAATATATCGAACAAAACGTTAAAAGATCCCGGCGACGAGATCGTGTCGGTGCGTAAATATTTAAGAGTATTCGTAGCTGTTTTACTTTTATTTCTGATTGTCGGTGTAACGTCAATTCCTAAAACAAACGGGTCTACTATTCAATCTAAGTTTGGAAATAAGTTATACAATTTGGAAATTGCCAAAAGTGAAGCTGAACATGTTAAGGGTCTAAGCGGCAGAAATAAACTTCCGTTAAATAGCGGTATGTTGTTTGTTTTTAATAGTCCACAGATACAATGTTTTTGGATGAAAGATATGAATTTCAATTTAGATATTTTGTGGTTGGATAGCAGTAAACATATTATTTTCATCAAGCAAAACTTGCCACCTAGTTCCTATCCAAACTCATATTGTTCCGATATCCCGGCGAAGTACGTAGTAGAGTTAAATGCCGGTGAAACACAAGCTCATAATATTAAATTAGCTCAGACAGTCGATCTTAATCTTTAGCATTTTATAGTTGGCTGTTATCATGAACACATGAGTACCTATATTATATTAGGACTAGTTGCTGGTTTACCTTTAATTCTTGCGCTTATATTAAGAGTTAGTGCCATCTATTATTTCTTAAGTGTTGCTGCCGGACTGTTACTTGTACAATATATTGCAGATTCAACTGAACTTGCTCTAAATACATTCGTACCTCACAGTAATTTTAGTGGCAATGTAAAGCTAGCACTTATCTTAATACCAGTTCTACTTACTTTTTTCTTTCTAAGAAAAACCGTGCAATCTTCAAAACTACTTTTGCATTTAGTACCAATAGCGCTTACGTCAGCGATATTAGGAATATTTATTATCAATAATTTACCTAATCGATTACAAACCCACCTTTTAGCTAACCCGATAGGTAAAATAGCCAATAATTCAATAAATGTTTTGATTGCAGCTACTACCGCTATTACGCTAATTTTGGCTTGGCTAACACTTAACCATCATAAAGTTAAATCGAAACATCATTAATTGACATTCTTTAGTTATTAACAGATAATAACCCCTGATGTTTTGGTACGGGCCCATAGCTCAGCTGGTTAGAGCACCTGCCTTTTAAGCAGGGTGTCGTGAGTTCAAGTCTCACTGGGCCCTCCACGACCATATATCATCTTGACAATATAGTGCGGTCAGGAGTACGCTTGAGAGTACTATGAATGTTACAACTATTTCCAAGTTTCGCAAGAACTCAAAGAGTTATTTTGACCAAGTTATTGATGATAAAGATGTGCTTCTTATAACTCGCAACGATGGTCAGACGGTGGTGGTAATGACACTAGACGAATATAACTCAAAAGCTGAGACCGACTATTTAAACAGTAGTGTGGCCAATCGCAAGCATTTGGAGAAATCTATAGCTGACGCACGAGCTGGCAAAGTAGAACCTCACGACCTTTTTGAGGTCTAAAGGCATGGCTCAACATAATCTTACTTTTACTCCTGGTGGGTGGGAAGACTATTTGTATTGGATTGCCCAGGATAAGAAAACTCTCAATAAAATAAATAAACTTATTGTTGATACTTGTCGATCGCCTTTAGTGGGCATCGGTAAACCCGAGGCATTAAAAGAGAACTATGCTGGATTCTGGTCTAGACGTATTGATGAAAAGAATCGGCTCATATATGAAGTAGCTGAAAGTGACATAAGTATTATAGGCTGTAGGTTTCATTACTAGAATTTGGTTATATACATTGTTGTGTTATCTTGTAATTTAGTTGCAATGATGCCACCCACAGCCCTCCAATTTCAGACTACAGACGACTCTAGTAAGAAAAGATTGACACTTCGTTTGATATAGTTAGTTTGTGAACACTCTATACATTCTAGGTGGTCCTCCACGAACTGCGAAGACAACCATAATGTCTGGTATTGCAAAAGCACGAGGAATAGCGTTTATAGCTTCTGATGCTGTTGAGCATGGTATGCGAAATGTATTGACTGGTGAACCCCATCAAATGTTACGAAATATTGAACTTAAGGGCAGTGCGGAATGGAAAACATCGTTTACGGAAGGTGGTAATAGAAAGTCTTTTTCCAACAAGGGTTCGGAGTCAGACGTTACACTTCAAGCAGTTGTTGGAATGCTTGATTACTATCGGCGGAATAACGACTCTATAGCTTTTGAAGGAGCTTTATTTAATCCCGGATGGGTTAATAATTTAAAAGTTGGGGATTTTATTATTCGAGCTGCCTTTGTCGGATACACAAATCCATCGCATGCAGACCAAATTTTATCTTATGCAAAAGCTAATCCGCACGACTGGATAAACATTTGGTTAGACAAAGAAGGTGGCGACGAATCGAAAATAAGAGAGTGGGTCGTTCAGCAGTCTGAAAAGTCTGGCGAGTTGGCATCAGAAGCCGAGCGTTTAGGCTATCCATTCTTTGATATTTCCGCTATGCCACTTGAGCAATATATTGCTTCCGCTCAACAATACTTTCTCGATCCTTAGTTGCATCATCGAAGTACAGTCACCATTACTCCATACAAAATGAAATATGCGGTACCGCAGTGTAATTAGGATAAAATATCCTTAATTATTGCTAAGTACGATTGAGTGTTTTGCCATAAATCATCATGCTGACCGTCCAATTGTTTTAGCGGCCAGTTTCGTTTTTGGGCTAGCTGATTACTTGCTTCCTTTTGCATAAATGTATCAAATCGATTATGTATTAGAATAACTTGGCTATTTTTAAACTCTGGTAAATATTTTCGCTTGTAATTTTTGTACACTATTAATGGTCGTATTGGCTGTGATACTGCATAGATCAAATGCCAAAAGGTTTTCTTAAACCAATAACTATCTTTTATTTCTTGTCTAACTTTCTCATTTGTACATCTAATGAGTGGTTTATTTGGCCAATTTGGTAAACCTATAAGTAAGATAACTTTGGCTTTTAAATCAGCGGGCAGCATATAACACCCAGCACTATGAGCTACGATAATGTCAGCTTCTTTGGAGTGATTAGAAATTTGATACCCTGAGTCTTTTAGTATCTTTCTAAATTGTTTACTATGCTTATTACCCTCTGGCCAGCCATAGGCAATATATACTGTCATTTTGGTATTGTAGCAATAAAACAGTCACTTAAACCCTGTTTTGCAGTTGTGTTTGTGTTCGGCGACACTCAAAGGAATTAGCATTATTGGTGAACTTTGAAATCTGTTAAAATGAAGATATGTATGGTGATGGTAATTGGCACTTAGGAGCTTGGCTTCCTATTATTATCTTAGCCGCTTTATTAATTTCTGCCTTTGAAATATGGATGATTGTGGACGTGGCTATTAATAAAAAGATTAGCGATAAAGCTAAAACTTGGTGGATAATAGGCATGGTAATTATTCATCCTTTTATAGCGTTAGTATATTTCTTTACCGACCGACGAAAACAGTAATCTATAATTTTCATATTAGTTAAAAGGAGATTTAGTTGGCAGACCAATCACCAAAATGGCCAAAATTGGGCCCAGCATCGTATTTTCCTTCAATAGAAAAGAAATACGGACGCTCGATTAGTGATTGGCAGAAAATTATTCATGGTTGTGGTTTAGATAAACATATGCAAATCGTCAACTATTTAAAATCGGAGTATCTAATGGGGCATGGCCATGCTAATGCTCTAGTAGGTTGGACTCTTGCTGGCAATTCAGCTCCTGCCTAATATTGAGCTATTTTTCACAATACCGGATATAACTAACTCCGTTGCAGATTGAATTTAGTATGCCGCTTAGTCGCTCGCAGCTTTCATGTAATTAGTTTAAAAGTCTTTTATCTAGTTTTATTCGTAGCTAGTTCTCTAAGCAATTGTGCAGTAACACACTTTTAACCTGACGTTCAGCGCTACCTGCAGGTGCTGCAATCGAAATTATGTCATTAGTTTTAAAAGTTACTTGCTTTGGAAACTGACATACAACACTATAAGGCCGTCCAGTATTGAACGATACTATTGAAGCATTATCTTTGGTGTTAATATCTATGACTTTCCCACTGAATAGTACTGCTGAGTTTCCGTAAGTACTATAAAAATTATCTTGTTGCATTGCATCCGCGAGCTGTGCGGTTGTTACTCGTTCAACTCCTATATTAGTTCTGGCATGCAAATTACCCTCCCAAAACGAAGCTAAACCTACTATTACAACTGCTATGAGTGCTCCTACAATCACAAATTTGGTATTGCGGTTCATATTAATTTCCTTTCCATAATTTAAATGTTCTTTACTTGCGCTTATCGGCAAATCTAACAGCGCTCTGACCCAAACTAACCCACGACCGAAATTTGTCTTTTCTCCTTCTAGCATGTCTTTAAATGTTTGCTGCATGCTGGAACTGTATTGCTTTTGAAAAGTAGAAGGATATAGGCGTAGTAACGAGCTGTAGACATTAAACTGTTTCTGTTTAGATGTAGACACCATATTGCGTCTCCAATACTTGTCGCTCGCGTGCTAAGTTAAGAGTGTTTTGATAATAATCTAGTTCTATGCTTAATACTGCTCTACCTTTATCTGATAAACGATAATATCGTCGTCTTGTATCATCGTTCCTGATCACCTCTTGAATGTATTCTTGCTCCAAAAGCAGTTTAATGCTCGTATAAAGAGCGCCCGGACTAAGGTGTATCTTATTATTACTATCTTCATCTACTTGTTTTATTATTTCGTATCCGTGCCTGTCTCTTAAGCTGAGAGCTAACAGTATACTAAACGCTACTTGTGGAAGTTGGTTGTACTTCTTCATTCCAAAAAGTGTATACCTAACTTAGATATATGTCAAACTTAGATATAGTCTATATAAATATGATTATCTAAATGCGCTAGTTTGGTTGTACTGCCGATATCTAGTCACCTAATATATGACAATATTTTAACTTTTAAATATTTCCAATATTCAGATCAGTATTTGGTCACTAAAACACTTATTTAATATAGATACAGACGGCTTTTGATATTTATTAATTCATATATATGCAAGAAAACTTACAGCATTTCTAAGCGTAAGAGTTATATACTTTTAAAGTTAATAATGAGGATACTATAATAATGACAAGAAAAAATTGGGATAAGATAGCTGAAAAGCAATTTGCTTCTATGGACAAAGAATGGCAAAAAGATTGGGCAGAAATTAGAGATCGGGTTAGCCGGAGACGTTAGAATTAATAAGAAGCAGTATTGTTTTTTATGTGTACTTAAAAATATTGAACATTCAATATCCCCATCAAATAGTAATGCTTCGTTGCAATTTAGTAATAGATGATAGTGATGTGGGTTAGAAAAACTTGTTAACTTCATCTAGTTTTATATATATGTTTAGTCTTTATACTTTTGCGGCTAGCGTGAGTACTTAGAACCAGTCAACGACAAGTGGAGTCAATTGCGGAAATCAAGGTTGTAATAATTAATAAATATGATGCATATTTTATAACGATAAAACATTTTAATAAATTTGGTAACTTCGTATAGTACGCAATATCAAAGTGCTTATGTGAATTATCATACTGAGCGCATTATGCTTATAGATCAGAATGAAAACTCCAAGGTGTAATTAAGCAACTTGATTAAACCATGCTTTATTTTGAGCAGTCGGAGGGATATATTTATGAAAAATATTAAGAGAATCGCAGTTTTGGGGTCTTCATTAGCAGCAGTTAGTTGTCTAAGTCTAACTGGACTTGCTTCTGCAGCATCAATTAGTATGACTGGTCCAGAATCAGTAAATATAATTAGTTCAAATAGTAGTTCTTGGGATCGAAACGGTAATACAGTGAATTCGAGTAGTTGGACACACCAAAATGCACTAACTGGCTGGGTAGCTAGTTCGAATAATAATAGATCTAATTCGGATTCTAATTGGCATAATATGTCTTGGGAAGAAATGAATCCAAGCAACTGGCAAAGTTCTGGAAGGAGTTTTGGAGATTGGTGGAGTAATATGAACCAACGTATGAACCAATTTAATGAAAGCAATTGGTCGAGAAGTGGACAAAACTCGACTTGGATGCCAAATGGTAGCAATTGGCAATCTTCTTGGTCGAATTGGAATCCTACAACGTGGCAGAATAATGGACAAAGTTTTGGCAATTGGTTCTCGCAGATGGAAGGTCATTTGAATAGTAATTGTTCCAGCTGGATGAATAATTGGAATAGGAAAAACAATGACCAGCGTAGAAATGAAGAAAGCAAAGAAACTAATCGTAGAGTATCAGAAGATAACCACTCTTCAACTATAACGACTAGCGATGAAAACTTTGGTTCAAACAGTATTAGAGATACTGGTCCAGAATCTAGGAATATAATTGAGAGCCGAACTTCAAACAATTCTAGTATTACTAATAGAAACGACGTAACGCTGAATAATCATAATTCACAAACGGCAACATCCGGTAATGCTTCGAGTAATGAGAATACTTTTGGAGGAAATGTTAGAAGCGGCAATGCCAACAATCAGAACCAGAATAACGCAAATGTAAATATTGCTAATTCGAATATGGTAAGAAATAATTCTAGCAATAATAACGAAAACGGTGGCAATATAAGTAATACTGGACCTGAATCTGTTAATAGAATTAGTAATCGACGATCTAATACTTTTAGTCAGACAAATACTAATCATGTATCCGTTAATAATTCGAATACTCAAGTTGCCAGAAGTGGTAATGCCTCGAGTAGCGAAAATACTTTTGGAGGAAATGTAAGTACTGGATCTGCAATGAATTCCAATAATACAATGGAGGAGGTTTCAATAAGTAATTAAATAATTTTAATGCTTAAAGATTAAAAGAGGGGTTATTATAACCCTTCTTTTAATTTAGAATATAATCTAAATTAATAATGAAGGTACATACAATCATACCTCAATTAAGTAGCATCGATTTATAAAGTTCAAGGTAGTGTCAAAGACAAACTATCTGTTTTTGTTATAATTTATTAATAGTGAATAACGACATAAAGAGTGTAGACGAATACCTATCAAACCTGGATATATGGAAGAAGAACAATCTTACTCATTTCAGAATACTTATTAGTGAAACAGGTACGTTAATTACAGAGGAAATAAAGTGGGGAGTGCCTGTCTTTATTTTAAAGGGTAATATTATATTTGCGGAAGCAGCATTTAAAGAACACACAAAATATAACTTTATTGCAAACGGAGCTCAGTTAAAAGATAATAATAAGCTATTCAATAACGGTTTCGATTCTAAAAAATCGCGTTCCATTGATCTTAAAGAAAACCAGTTTATAAATTGGAAAAATCTAAAATCTTTGATTAATGAGTCGCTATTACTAGCCGGTAATCTGTCTTAGGAATAAGATAATAGCTGGTAATTTTTTCTTTGAGTTTGGTATATATTTATATATCTATATTTATATTATTATATTAGTGAAAGAATTATTAAAATTATGTCGTCTAACAATCCAATCAGCTGTGTAATCTCCGGCAGTTTTAAATTTAAACCTGAAATAGATGAAACATATGACGAATTTCAGGATAACAACATTAGCGTGCTAGCTCCTGAAAAAGGAAGGTTATTTCTGCCAAAGCAAAGAATTATTAGGTTAGATGAAATACAGTCGATGCGTCCACTCCCTAATGAAAGAGATATTAACCCTAATCAAATTGAGAAGGAATTTTTAACTCAGCTTAAACGGGCAGATTTTATGTATCTTATGAATTTGGAAGACTATATAGGTTTAAGTGTTGCCTTAGAAATTGGTGCAGCTTTAGGCGACAGAAAGCCTATATACGCTAAAAAACCAATCGATCGTGAAAATATGTGGACTCAGGATTGGACGCCGGGTCACTTAGAACTACTTAGCAATTATGTCCGTGTTGTTGCCATACCGGAAATTATAGATGATTATTATAGCTCAGAAATTATTGCAAATAATCGTTAACTTCAATAAGTTTAGATTTTATTCAATCCAATCTGATAAATTTAAAATCATTGAAAAAGTACATCTACGAGTATTATAGTTAAGTAAATTAAACATCATAGGAGCATATCTAAATGAACAGCGTTAAATCACTGTGGGCAAGCGTACAAGGTGATCCTAAATTTATGCGTAAAGTAAATGGTTGGTTTACTATATTTTGGCTCGCAATGATTCCAGTATCTTTTGTTATGCATTGGCTCAGTAGTGTTACCTATGTTTCAGCTCTTTCGTTGTGGGCATTAGTATCGGGTCACTGGTCTGCATGGCAAGCAGCTAGGGTTGAGGTTAATCAAGAAATAGAAACAGCAAAAAGACAAGAAGAGGATATCCCCACCGAAGTTGCAAATAAAGTTGTAAGTAAAATTAAAAAAATTGAGAATTAAATGAATAACCAAAAGAAAACTTTACACCAAGATGGTAGCCGGCTTCTACTTATAGGAGTAATCTTAATTATTCTAAGTTTATTCGGCGTAATCCCCTATATCGTTAATATATTTTTAAAAACAATACTTAATAATCCAGTACCCAACACAACTGGACTGGCAATTGTAAATATCGGTACGCTTTCAAGTGCACTTATCGGGCTAATAGCTGGGATGTGCTTAATTATATTAGATATCAGAAGAAAGCATTTGAGAAATAAACAAAACTAAGTTTTTATAAATTATTAACTATGTCAGAATCTCATCCTGAACCACATTCACCGAAACAAACTAGTAAACTAAATTCGCTTCGTGCGGCTGTACTTGGAGCAAATGATGGAATTGTTTCAGTTGCAAGTATTGTTGTAGGTGTTGCGGGTGCTTCTAATTCCAAGGGTGCCATATTTACTGCAGGATTAGCTGGACTTGTAGCCGGAGCACTTTCAATGGCAGCCGGTGAATATGTTTCTGTCAGTAGTCAAAGGGATACAGAGAGGTCACTATTATTAAAAGAAAAAGATGAGCTTAAATTATATCCAGATGAAGAACTAGACGAACTTACTAAGATATATCAAGCAAAAGGATTAACTAAAAAGACTGCGATTCAGGTAGCAAAAGAGTTGACTAAGCAAGACGCATTTGCCGCGCATGCTGACGCTGAATTAAAAATCGACCCTGAAGATCTAACATATCCTTGGCAGGCAGCATTTGCATCTGCTATTTCGTTTTTATTAGGTGCGGTAATCCCACTTTTAGCGATTACACTTAGTTCACAAAAATACCGTATATCCGTAACATTTTTGTCAGTCATAACATCATTGTCTGCAACTGGGATAATAAGTGCAAAAGTAGGTGATGCTAATAAATTTAAAGCAACATTTAGGGTTGTAATGGGTGGCTCAATTGCAATGGCTATAACATTTGCAATTGGACGATTAGTCGGAGCACGCGTTACTTAGAAAAGGAAATATTATGGCACATATTCATACAAACCCCGGCCAACATGACTTTACGGCCAGTGCATTTATTGTCAGAACAGATGGCCTGCAGCCAAGGCTACTGCTTCATCGCCATAAGATACTTGGCACTTTCATTCAGTTTGGTGGGCATGTAGAGTTAAATGAAACACCCTGGCAAGCTGTTGCTCATGAAATCTTAGAAGAATCAGGCTATAGTTTTAATCAGTTAATGGTCATGCAGCCGGTTGGATCACTCCAGAAATTAACTGGGGTAAATCTGCATCCGTTGCCAGTTGGATTAATGACGCATGCATTTAGCGACGAACATTTTCATACCGATATAGAATACTTATTTGTAACTAGAGAGAAACCGATCCATAAAATATCTGATAAAGAATCTAAAGATGTAAGAATGTTTACCAAAGGTGAATTATTAACTCAAAAAACTGTTGATATTCCACATAATATAATCGAAATTGGAACTTTTATTTTTGATTTTTGCCTAGAAAATTGGACGGCAATTAAAACTTCAGCCTACAAATAGTAATTAATAATCTGGCTTAAGTTTAAACTGTAATAGTTTTCTTGTTATAGTTTAAATGAGATGAAAGAACTTGTTAAAATAGTCGTATTTGTACCAGGGGAACATGCCGATGAAATACGCCGTGTATTAGGAGATGCTGGGGCCGGTAAAATCGGCAATTATAGTTTTTGTAGTTTTTCTATCAAAGGTACTGGAAGATTTAAGCCAAACGACAAGGCTCATCCGCATATCGGTTCGATAGGAAAATTAGAGGCAGTTGACGAAGAAAGAATTGAAGTCTCCTGTGAAAAGACTCAGGTACATGACATTATTAAAGTAATAAAAAAAGCACATCCGTATGAAGAAGTGGTTATTGATATTTACCCAATGCTAGAAATATAGAATCAGGATAAAAGTTATGTACATGTTAATGATAGCTTCGTGACTGCAACCAACCATGCTTTAACAGGCGCACTGCTAGGTGCAGTTCTGCCACTTCCTATTGCTATTCCGGTGGCATTTATTTCACATTTTGTATTAGATAGTCTACCGCATTATGGAATACCGCTTGAGCAACGTTCAAAATCTAAAATATACCGATTAATAGTGTACGGCGATACAGCATTAGCATTAGCTATTGCTGTACTAGCGGCTATTTTTCGCAAGTGGAATATGGAAATTGTAGGGTGGGTAGCGTACTCACCTGATGCTTCATGGGTATTTCATTATTTTAAACAAAATAGAAATCTTCATATAAAGACCAACAATAGATTTATGGAATTACATAGAAACATCCAGCTATTCGAGCGGCCGTGGGGTATTTATACCGAAATTTTATTTGCTTTGATACTTTTTGTATTTTTTATTCATTTTATAACAAAATAATCTCTTACTTAGTCGATCGTTTTGCAGTCAAAAATGTGATATAATAACAGATGAAAAGTGTCAATAATTGGTAGGAGTTTTCTTGTATGTCTGGTCATAGCAAATGGTCAACCATTAAACGGCAGAAAGGTCTAAAAGATGCTACTCGGGGTGCTGTATTTACAAAACTGGGAAATCTTATTGCTATTGCCGCTAGAAGCGGCACTGATCCGACGACAAATTTTTCATTAAGACTATCAATTGATAAAGCTAAAGCCGCCAATATGCCGCTTGCAAATATTGAGAGGGCAATCGCTAGGGTTAAAGATAAAGAAGCGGCACAACTTATTGAAGTACTTTATGAAGGGTACGGTCCTGGAGGCGTAGCGATCCTGGCCGAGTGTACTACCGATAATATAAACCGGACATACCCAGATGTTCGATTAGCATTTAGTAAACACGGCGGCAATATTGCAGATAAAGGCTCTGTTGTTTTTCAGTTTGATCACAAGGGTATGATAAGAATATCGGGGACTGGCGACGATCTGTTAATTAAAGCAATAGATGCTGGTGCTCAAGACGTACAAGATGAAGACGGCGATTCAATAATATATACAGATCCGAAAGAATTAGCATTGGTTCGCGACAATCTAAGATCGGCAGGTCTTGATATTTTAGCGGCCGAGCTTACATATATACCAAATAATACAGTTGAAATTACCGATGCCCAAACGGCTGGAAAGATTATGAGATTAATGGATGCTTTGGAAGATTTGGACGACGTTAGTGCTACTCATGTCAATTTTGAAATTCCTGACGAACTGATAACAAGCTAAATTTATGGAAGTCTAAAATGCGGATTCTTGGAATTGATCCGGGTACTGGAATTCTAGGTTTTGGTATTATTGAAATCGATCAAAAAAACAAAGCTCATCTAGTCGATGGAGGAGTGATTAGAACTCCGGTTCATGAAAAAGACGCTATCAGGCTACTTACTATTTACGATGAACTTTCCGATATAATTTCGCAAAATTCACCGGATCGTATGGCAGTTGAGAAGTTATTTTTTGCCCAGAATGTTACGACAGCTATGACAGTCGCTCAGGCTAGAGGCGTCGTACTTTTATGTGGCATGCAGGCAAGTCTCGATATATACGAATATACTCCGCTCCAGATTAAACAAGCACTTACTGGTTACGGTCGAGCCGATAAGAAACAGATGCAGGAAATGGTAAAAGTTATCTTAGGGCTTACATCGGTGCCAAAACCGGACGACTGCGCTGATGCTCTGGCCGCAGCACTGTGCTGCGCCCAGAGTGTGCGATAATAATAAAACATGATTGCGACATTAAGTGGAAATATCGCTGAAAAAATGGGCGAATTAGTCGTGTTAGACGTAAAAGGCGTCGGCTACGGTATTTTAGTTCCTGCCGACGATTTTTCTAAACTCAGTGTCGGCGATATTTCAAAATTATACATCTACGAACATATAAGAGAAGTGTCTCACGATCTATACGGTTTTTTGGACTTTTCAACAAAGTTGCTGTTCGAGCAGCTTTTAGGTGTAAATGGAGTTGGTCCGAAAATGGCAATTAATATATTAGGTGTTGGAAGCCCGGCTGTATTAAAGCAGGCGATTGCTAGCGGTGATACTAAATTAATCCAGACAGCTAGCGGAGTAGGCAAGAAAGTCGCAGAACGAGTTGTGATTGAACTAAAGGAAAAAGTTGGGTTAATTGTAAGCGATAAAGCTGAGTTGCTACTAATCGGTACTGCATCAAGTCAGAACGATGAAGCAGTTCAAGCTTTAATGGCACTTGGCTATACCTTTCCTGACGCAGCCGGTGCACTTGCAGGAATAGATAAAAAGATTCCTACTGAAGACCGCGTAAAACAAGCTTTAAGGGGATCGGCCTTATGATTGAGCGAATAATAAACTCGGAAACACCAGTGTCTGATCCAACCGAAATTGAACTCGAAGTAACACTTCGACCACACGATTTTATAAACTATATTGGCCAAACCAGGCTTAAACAGAACTTGCAGCTAGCGATTTCGGCAGCAAAGAAGCGCGGCGAATCTCTCGACCATGTACTTTTATATGGTCCACCAGGACTAGGTAAAACTACTATGGCCACTGTTATTGCCCATGAAATGGGAGCAACTATTCGCGTAACCAGCGGTCCAGCGATCGAAAGAGCCGGCGATCTTGCCAGTATCCTGACTAATCTTCAAGACGGCGATATATTATTTATTGATGAAATCCACCGACTGCACCAATCAGTAGAAGAAGTATTATATAGTGCAATGGAAGACTTTAAACTCGACATTATGATCGGTAAAGGACCGAGTGCCCGAAGTCTAAGGCTCGATTTACCTAAATTCACAATTATTGGAGCTACTACCCGAGCGGGCCTGTTGTCTGCACCACTACGAGACAGGTTTGGTATGGTCCACCGATTGGAATTCTATAATCCTGATGAAATCAGACAAATCATTGAAAGGGCCGCAAAAATAATCGGCGTAAAGCTTCATACTCAAGCGGCTGAAACACTTGCTACCAGGGCTCGATTAACTCCCAGGATAGCCAACCGTCTACTGAAGCGAGTAAGAGACTATGCCGATGTTAACGGCGATGGCATTATAGATACTAGTAGCAGTACTGAGGCACTAAAGCTGCTTGAGATAGACGAGTTAGGCTTAGATCCAGCAGATCGAATGCTATTAAACGCGATTATAGATAATTATAGCGGCGGTCCTGTTGGAATAGAAACTCTAGCTGCTATGACTGCCGAAGAACGATCGACTATTGAAGATTTTTTTGAGCCATATCTAATGCAAATCGGTCTACTTGAGCGTACACCAAGAGGTCGAAAGGTCACCCTTAAGGCATATAAACATCTTGGCAAAACTGCACCAAATACTGACCAATCAAGCCTGATATAATATTAAACATGCCTCCGCAAGAACCACCTCAAGATCCTCCAAGCCCTACTCAGAGCAATGAAGAAACAGTTGATCCTAATGTACCAGAAGGACAGCATGTTGTAGTAGTAATTCGGCGACATCCATTTGGGCTAATTCTACTTTTTACAGAAATAGTTATCGGCCTAATTATAGCGCTTGGTCTGCTGTTTTTCTTGGCTACAAATCTTGTTTCTGGCGATAGTAGAACTACTGTCATGACTTACTTAATGTTATTCGCAGTTATCGTAATTGCTTTGGCAGCACTTTTTTTAATTGCAGCAAGTTCACTTTACCGTCAAAACCGTTGGGTAATTACTGATGACAGCATTACTCAAGTTCTTCGTATTGGACTATTTAAAACTCAGACTAACGGTTTATCGATGGCCAATATAGAAGATGTCTCATCAGAAAAAAGTGGGATATTCGCTTCAATATTCAATTTTGGCATATTAAAAGTTGAAACAGCAGGAGAAAGTCCCAATTTTCACTTTGCCTACTGTCCGAATACTGACAATTATGCCAAGATTTTACTTGATACAAGAGAGCGTTTTATAAATGAAGATCCACAAAAAGCAAAGCGCGGGAATGATCTATTAAACGTCCCAAAAGAATAGCTTTACTCACTAAACGGATTATCTCTGGCTTGCTTAAATAGCGATTGTACATCGACGTTATTATCCTGCAAACTTTGAATTTTATCGAGTGCGGTTTTATCAATCCGCGGCCTCTGGACTGTTTTTAATTTTTCAGTAACTGAGTCATCGGTCGGTTCGCTTCGCATAAGCAAGTTAATTCTAAACACTAAAAAGCTAAATATTAGCAGGAACAATATTATAAATATAAACACTGCTGAGCGTTTAAGCCTAATTAAAATTGGTAATATTTTATCTGGGAGTGTCTTTAAATCTATATTCATGGCTTTATATATACGTTCACTACTAATGAGAAAGTAACAAGTTTTCGATTTTTAGTATCTGGTATAACACTGATACTTGATACTTGAGCAGTACGGCGATTATTCTCAAGCTTTGTTAAAAAATCAATTAGTTGTTGGTAATTAATAGGGTTTGAGGTAGCAGACTGAACTGTAATTTCCATCTGGTAAACACCCGAGATACCATCAACTGTTTTTAATTGGCTGGGCGGGGTAACGATTCTCGGAGTAGTTGTATCTGTAGGAGATACAACTGTTTGTTTTGCAGATGCTTGTCCTAGACTTGAGCTAGGAAAGCTTATGTACTGTATAGGTACTCCAGAGTTAGCTGCGATATTGATAATTTCACGTACAACTTTAGCCTGGTCTTTATCCTGAGGCACAATCGATTTAGCTATGTTTTCGAGATCGGTATATTTAACTATATCTTTATTGGCTTGAATTAACGCCAGTTGTTGCTCGTCGAGAACTTTATAATCGCGTTTTAAATCAACTAAGTGCGCTGTCTGTTTTTGAAGATATAAATCTCCGAATATAACAGATGAAATGACTAGTCCAATAAATATAATAATGCCCCCGACCATGCCATAAAAAATTCGCTTACTGTTCATGGGGTACTTCCAGTCCGGATAAATAGAAATGGATTGTCTTTCGCGAATAGTGCTCTTAGGCTAACTTGACAAGGGTAAGTTGGGTCACTAGCGCTAGTCGTGTTGCATGAGATATTAATTATGTCTGCTTGAACAAAAATCTTATTTTTCTGATCTTGCATATTAAGCTGTACTTGTGTCGCCGTTTGGTAATCCTTGGCGACTGCGTTCAAATCTATTCCACCCTGCGTTTTATTAATACTGAGTCCCGCCAGTGAAGATCCTGGAGGCATTGCTGAACCTATTTGCTGAATAAGTTTAGAAAATAAAACCTCGCGGCCCAATACTTGAACGACTAACTTCAGACTGCTACTAATATCTTCTACTTTTTTTTGAGTGTCATCTACTTTGTTTATTTTTAGCTGCAGCTGCGCCTCGTCTACGCGTGTTTGATAATCGACGATCGACCGGCTAATAAATAAATGGCCAAAAATTACTATTATACCGATGATAAATAGTCCTAAAATTAGGGCCAACATCCATCTAATAAGTATTGTATTTCTACGAGCATAAAGTATAGATTCACGAGACTCGGGAGAGAGAAGATTAATCATGGGATATCATCTCCTTTTGAGAAATTAAGGCAAGTCCAGCTACGGTAATATAAATTGATTTTTCACTCGTATTAGGTGGCTGTAAACCGTAAAAATCCAGATGCTGCCAGGGATCGCACATTCTTACTGGAAGCCTTAGCTGGTTAGTCATATATTCCGATAGTCCCGGCATGTTTGCGCCGCCGCCGATTGTAACAATCTGAGCGATCTTACGATGTGTCGTATTTCTTTCTTCATAGTAGCGAATCATTCGTCTTAGTTCTTTAGTTAACTGCTCTAAAAGCGGAGTAAGAGCAATTGTAAGTTCTTTTTGCTTTTTACTGACTCCAAGTCCGTACTTGGTTTTTATCAAATGAGCTTCTGGTATGCCAACATTTAAACTTTTAGATATAATGTCGGTAAAGCTGTCTCCACCTCCCGGTACCGTGCCGGTAACAATTAAAGTTTCATCGTATATTGAAATGTCTGAAGAAATTGATCCGAAGTCAATTAGCACAGTTGGAACATCGCTCTTTTCAGCTTGAACAAATAGCCTGGCTGACGATACGATGGTGGTTTCAAGTGACACAAGCTCAAGCCCTAAAAGGTTGGTTAGAAGTACGTAAGAATCGACAATTTTTTTTGGAACTGCAATCGATAGTAATTCGATTTCTTTTTCGTTAGTGGATATTACCGAAAAATCTAGATATAACTCGCTTAATGGAACCGGTATATATTGTTCAGCTTCAAGTTGGACTGCCTCTGTCAAGTCCTTGGCATTCATTTTAGGAAGCTTAATTGTTCTGGTAAAAGTTTGTGAACTAGGGATAGCAATTGATACCCGCCTGGTAGTTATCTCGCCGATAATATTTTTAGTAAATAGTTCTTTTGCTACCTTAGCAATAAGTTCTGGTTGAACAATAACACCTCGTTCAATTGCCGAAGAATCAAAATCAGCTGCGCCATAGCCTTCAATGATATGGCGTTTTGCTTTAAGGTTGATTTGCATTACTTTTAGGCTGCTAAAACCAATGTCTAAACCGAAAATAGGTTTGTCTTTATAGAAGTATGTATTATTCATGCTGCCCATCGAAGCATTCATTACGCTCGATCTTTAGTATATCAGATAGAGACATTTAAGGGACAGTCAAAACCTCACGCCAAGACAACACGTTATAAGTACTGGTAAGAGGGAAACTTGGAGGTGGATTATACTGCAAATTATAGTCGTATTGAGTAGTATTGTGTTCTATACCCGATATGTATCCGTTTACCGGATCATTAGCAGCATCGCCGCACTGACCGCCACCATTTAACCAGGTCCACGTCCAAGTTTGCCGCACAGATACCGATCCGTAGTAAGTATATGTCTGATTATTATTTATCCATCCATGGGTGCAGCGATTTGAATTTGTTCGATATGTATCAGGGTATACCACGTTACCAGTTTGGGCTATGACTGCTCCGTCTACCTCGAAATTAAAACTACCAGATGCAGGTGGTGCATATGGTGCAATTGTGACATTGCCTTCAGCCACTAATCCGATGGCATCACTGCCATTTTTGTTGCTATATAGCAGGTTGTCTGCAATTACCATTTCTGCATTAACATTAGATTGAGCTAATCGTCCAGCGGCAATAGTTACTCTACCCTTAAATGTCGGATTTGATCTTACCCAGACATTATCTTCTGCGAATATTACGTTTCCCGTAGGTAGTGCAATACCAGTTGCCACGGACTGAAGTGTTAGTGCGCTAGTATAAGGTGAAACTGTATCGACTTCGCCGTTTACGTTAAATAAATCGTATGTTCCATTTGGATTCAACTGTATAAGGTAGCCTTTACTGATGCTATAACTACCTGAGTTGCTTCTTTGGGGCAGGTAAGCAGCCGTCCGGTTAATCGGTGTTTGGGTGCAGGCTGAAGCTTGACCAGCTATTGCAGAAGTCGATGAATCAGCCAGCAGGGCTGTTTTTTTCATCAGGCAAAGACTTCCACTAACCTGATTGAAGTCAACTAGCGGTAAAGGATAACGCCAGTCAACTTTAGATCTAGTATTACAATTTACCGGTACTAATACCGATGTATCACACCATACACCGGGATGGCTCCCACCGTCGCCACCAACACTGAATGGTGGCACGTAAGTAGAATTTGCACTTGTAACGTCGGTACTACTCGAACCGTCCATTCTAACGCCGACATTCGAATGTACCGGTCCGGTGGCTGATTCTGTACTACCAAACCATAGTGCAGAGTCAGATGCTACTGCATAGCTGGCAAAAGAAGGTGCCCCAAGCTGAGCATCGACAGTACGAATACTATTTGTTCCTTTAACTTGGCCAATTGATCTTATTTTAGCAATAGATGATCCACTTCCCTGAGGATTTATCCATAACGTAAAAGTTCCCTCGGTATCAAGATTGTCGTTTACGTAATTATGTATATATGGACCATAGCCTAGTTGCGGATCTGGTGTTGATGGGATTGATTGTCCATCTTTGAAATCTGATGAGCTATGGCTAAGATGCCACAAATAATAATTTACTCCGGCTTCTGCGATGTTAAATGCCTTTTGACTTTGAATATTATTGCCAACGAGCGTAGTGTTCGAGTCTATAATTTCTGCCACTGCTCCCATAAGAATTACTATGGCGATGATAAAACTAAGTAGGGTTGCAGTTAAGAATCCTGATTCAGAATTTCGTAATTTTATCATAAGTTGGTTTTTCTATTTCTTAAACTTACTTGAACTGTAGTAGAAATATAGCCGTTAGCACTAGGTTCTTTGGACGGTACTGCTAAATTAATCTGTATCCCTTTTATAGTATGGAGATCAACTATCGGCATCGGAAGTGGCACGCTGGCCGAATCCAGATAAACAAAAGTATTTAGGCCGCCGCCGGCATTATAAAAGTTATCGATAACGGTATAGGTTCTTAATGTCGAGACTATAGGAGTTCCAATCGGAGGGTTTGCTGTCATTTGGGTAACGTCAGCAAATAACTGAGTTTTTGCTGCATTTTTATAATAATGGATAAGCGAAACATATGTATCGCTCGGTGTGAAATAGGCATAAACAGTTATATCATCAGACGACGCCGACGTTATATCTGTTAAACCCCTAAGGACTCTAGCTATTCTTTGAGACTGAGTGGCTAAATCTCCGAGTGACATACTGTCCTGCTGCAAGTTCAAATAATTTATGAGAGAAGTATTAAAAAAAGTATAAGCAGCAGTTGATAATATACCGATTAGTACGATAACAACTAATATTTCAACCACAGTAAATCCAAGATCTTTATGTTTTATCGATTGTCTAAGGCGTAACATTTATGCCTCCGATCAACGGACTTGCCGGCATGGTCAATGTGTTACCGCCGCTAATAATTGTCATTTGGGTAAGACCAATGCTCGCCCCGGTTAGATTAACGGTGCAATGAAGAATCAATCCAGCGGCATTACCTGTGCACGAAGAGGTGTAAGTATTTGATCCCTGTAAAAATTTTACAGTTGTAGAACAGCTGTTAGCAACGGCATTACACGGTAGATTCGCACCATTAATCTGAAATACGAAAGCACCTATCGTTCCTCCCGATTGACTTGCGTCGTCGGGAGCCAGAGTAGTTACCCTAGGATAGCTAGAATTTGTTGTTAACATCAGTCGGACCTTTTGGTAGTAATTTTTCCCACCGAACGCAAAAGTCGTGACTGGAGGAGAAGCGACAGCATAAGTTGGCACTGTTATGGGATTAAATGGATTTGTGCCTGAGTATGGCACTGCTGCCGCTAAATAATAAGTGGTATTTCCAATCGCACAACCTATAGATCCGATGTCTCCGCAAAAAATATATTGACCGGGCACCAGGTTTGATAGCGTAGTATTTCCGCTTGCGTCAGTTACTGGTCTAGTATCAGATGGATTTAAATTATCATAGTAATAAGCCGTATCAGTAGTTAAAGTATATTTCTTGTAGCCGCCTTTTACATAGAGTTTTACACCCCCGAGTGCGGTACCTGCCGTACTAGTAGTTTCTACTAGCAAGCTGTCTGGTCCCTGCGGTTTCAGTGTAAGAGTTACGAATGACGACAACTGAGTAACTACTTTTTGGCTTGAATAAGTTGGAGTCAGTGCACCATTTGGTGATATAGTTGTTAAACTGGAGTATCCATTATTTGTGCCGTTAATAACGTAGTTGTAATTACTTGAATCGGGCGGTAGGCCGTAAAAAATTGCCGTACCGTTGCTATCGGTCGAATCAGAAACTGTAACATTAGGCGAAAGAGTCACATCATTTACTTGGACTAAAGCACCAGAAACGGGTGTGCCGCTATCATCTATTACGCTTACGAATAATGCTCCAGTTGTGCTGGCTGTTTCCGCTACTCTGGCTGAAACTTGAGTATCGACTTCAGCTAATTTAACTGTAGACGGCGCAAAAACTGAGACATGTATTATCTTATAGTCAGCCGGGTTAGTGTCTGTAGCCGGTGCGCTGGCCGGAGGTGGATAATTGCGGCAATAAGTTTGTTTTAAAACTAGATTCGGATATGATCCACATCCGTCATACGCGTCATCTATATAATCAATAGAAGTGACAGTCAGATAATTGACACCATTTATTTTTGTAGTTGAAGTAGCAGGTAAAGGCGTGGTTGAGTATATGCTACCACCGGCCACAGCTAAATTATTATATGGAAGTGATTTTAGATACTCAATCTGGTTGGTAGCAAGGGAAAGCGCGACAGCTTTTCTTTTTGAAAGTAGTGCACTGCTAACTAGAGAAGTAAAAAGCCCCAAAACACATAAAGCAACTATACTAAGTACCATAAGGCATACTACTAATTCAACTAGCGTAAACCCGTTTTCCGGTTGTCTTATTTTTTGAATCATAGTTTGTTACAATTATAAACTAAAAGCGTAAACGTTTTATCTTGAAATAAAAATACGTTTCTCTGATGACTCAGAGAAACGTATTTTATCGTTATGTTTGCTGTTTAGTTCAAACTAACTTTTGCGTAAGTACCGCCGCCTTCAAGCGTAGCTGTCAGAGTGTATTTAGCACAATCTTTAGCGCTGTTGTCACAAGCTGTGCCATCCGAAGCTAAGACTGCATAGCTATATTGATTTGCAACTGGTGCGCTGACAAGGGTGTATGCAGCATTTTTAGGATCACGAATAGCCTCCTGATCAAGACCCTTCATGTTAGCTGCTCTCCAAACACTGTCGTTCATATTGGCTAGTGTTGGATATTTGCCGTTCTGAGCGTAATAGGCTTCAACCTGGCCGTGCATGGCTTTTACATCTGTAGTTCGTTCAGTATCTCGGGCTTTCTGCTGAATGCCGGAGAATGTTGTGATGACTAAAGCTGCCAAAATACCGATTACAACGATCACGATTAATAGTTCCACGATCGTGAAACCCTGCTGTTTACGATTAAGAGTCATTTGACCCAC
>JBBQQG010000015.1:0-24289 GCA_038216175.1 Saccharimonadales bacterium (SeqCode) | reverse complement strand
ACTAAGCATTTTGCACCCCCTCGTCTTCAAGGTATGTCATAATGCCGTTGATCTCGATAATCCCAAGTTCCTTGAGTTGTTTATCTAAAAGTTCTAGATTAGGGAAAAGGTGTTCGACTTTATGTACGTTGGGCTCACCATTATTTTTAACAGATTCAGGATTTGCTGAAATTTACAGCCTAAAGTATTTTCTGGAACAATCTCGCATGTATTGTAGTAAATGATGCTCCCTTACAACTAGCTTATCCTTGCATGAGCAACCCGTGTCGATATAATTACTCTGTTAAATTAAAACATAAGCAGGTAAACTAAAATGAATGGAAACGACCAAAAAGGTACCGAATGTGCCAGTTACTGAATTTAAGCGAACTAAAATCGTTGCGACTATCGGTCCGAGCACTAATAGCTATAAAGCGATACTCGGATTAATTGAAGCTGGTGCAAACGTACTAAGATTAAATTTTAGCCATGGGACTTATGAAGAACGCGACCAACAGATTTCTTGGATTAGAAAAGCCAGCAACGCCTATGGTAAGCCGGTTGCGATTATTCAAGATTTACAAGGTCCAAAGATTAGACTAGGTGACTTTGATGGTTTTATTAATGTCGTAAAAGGCCAGCACCTAAGTTTTAAGTATCATGCTGATTTTGAAAGGTCGAACTTTATACCGACTCAGTATGACCTTAGTAAAAAAGTCAAACGCGGTGAAAGATTATATATTTTTGACGGTAAGATTAAAACAGCGATTACCAGTGTTTCAGACGGAATAGTTCATGCAGTCGCCGAAAATGACGGCGTACTAGTAAAGAGGAAAGGTATTAACTTACCAGATACTGATTTTGGCGGAGACATTATAACTTTAAAAGATAAAAAAGATATTGCTTACGGATCGACCAAAGATATTGATTATGTCGCTTTAAGTTTTGTGCAATCTGCCGGGGATATAAGGAGGCTTAGGACACTACTCAAAGGGCTTGGCAGCGATGCAAAAGTGATTGCAAAAATTGAAACCAAAGCTGGAGTTGAGAATCTTTCAACTATCATGCAGGAAACAGATGTAGCTATGATTGCCCGAGGTGACTTAGCTATCGAGACTGAACCGGAATCAGTTCCTATAGTCCAAAGGCAGATAATTGGACTTGGTCTTAAGTTTGCTAAGCCGACAATAGTCGCAACCCAAATGCTTGCCAGTATGATGGATTCTCCTCAGGCAACTAGAGCTGAAGTGTCGGATGTTGCGACCGCGGTTATTCTCGGAACTGACGCAGTAATGCTTAGCGATGAAACGGCCAATGGTAAATATCCAATAGAATCAGTAAAAGTTATGAAAAGGATAATTTTATACAGCCAGCAGAATAATCCACTTAGAGTAGATTATAGCGAAGGTTCGATTGCCAATCGACAGAATTCAATTTCGCGGGCAATAATAAGACTAGCTGATGATGTTTTTGCTACTGCAATAGTTGCTGAAACTGCCTCGGGAGCGACTGCATTGCAAATATCTTCGCTTCGCCCAGAAAGACCGATAATTGCAGTAACGTCAGATATAAGAACTGCTCAGCAACTTGCGATTGTATATGGAACCAAGAGTTATGTCCGGCCTATCGACAAGTTCGCGGCAACCAAACTTACCAATTGGTTAAGATTAAATAAGGTCTTAAGTAAAGGCGACATGATTGTAACGGCTTCTGGTTTATACCCCGGTGTTGTCGGTACTACCGATACTATTAAAGTTAGAATGCTCGAATAGTTTTAAAGAAGGGTGGGCGAGTGTCATTTTATAAAAAGACAGTCAGAGATATTGATATCGAAGGTAAGCGAATCTTAGTTAGGTGTGATTTTAATGTACCTATTGATGATCATGGTAAAATTACCGACGACTACCGAATAGTAAAAGCGCTCCCGACGCTCAATTATTTACTCGAACACGGTTGCTCGATTGTTATATGTTCGCATCTTGGGCGACCTGACGGTATAGAAGTTAATAAGTATAGCTTAAAGCCGGTTGTAGACAGATTAAAACAGTTAATTGACCGAGAAGTCAGCTTTGCATCTGATTGTATCGGCGAGGTCGCTGAAACGGCTGCTAAGAATTTACAGCCAGGACAAATACTGCTACTAGAAAATCTAAGATTCCACAAAGAAGAAGAAGCTAATGATGATGAATTCGCATCAAAACTAGCTGGTCTGGCAGAAATTTTTGTGCAAGACGGTTTTGGCGTTGTCCATAGAGCACATGCTAGTACTGAAGCGGTTACACATCATATTCGTTCAGTTGCCGGACTGCTACTTGAAAATGAAGTAAATACCATAACTAATGTTATGGAGAATCCTGAGCGGCCGTTGATGACTATAATTGGAGGCGCGAAAATAGCCGATAAAATTGAAATAATTAATCGATTTATTGATATCGCCGATTTCGTGGCAATCGGCGGTGCAATGGCTAATACGTTTTTACTGGCAGAAGGTATCGATATTGGTAAATCGCTTGCAGAAAAAGATGAGATACCACTAGCTAAAGAGATTATTGAAAAAGCAAAAGCTAAGTCATCAAGTCAAAGATTTATTTTTTATTTGCCACAAGACGGTGTAGTCTCGACTAAATTAGATAAAACCGCGCATACTCGAATTGTCGACTGGGATGCTCACGTAATTGCAGATATAGAAAGCTACCCGAAACGTGTTTCAAAAACTGCTACTAAAATAGAAGCTGATGAAATGATTCTCGATATCGGACCATTTTCTGGCGCTTTTATGGCTGGCGGTATGCAGCTGTCTAATACTGTTATCTGGAATGGCGCACTCGGTGTAACAGAAACAGATGGACTTCAGGGTCCTATCGGACCGTTTGCTCATGGTACAGAACTTATTGTAGAAGCAATGCTCGGACAGTTTGGTCACAAACCGTTTAGCGTGCTTGGAGGTGGAGATACCGTTGGTTATATCGAAGAAAGAAAAATAACGGGCAGTTTTAATCATGTGTCTACTGGCGGCGGAGCTAGTTTAGAGCTTATGAGCGGCAAAACACTGCCAGGGGTTGAAGCTCTAGAAAATAAAGATAATTAATAATGATACAATACTCTAAGAAAGCTTTAGCAATATGCAAAAAACTCTTATAGTTGGCAACTGGAAAATGCACCTGAATGTGTCGCAGGCAAGTTTGCTTGTCCATAGGCTTGAAGAAAGAATTAAAATTCACCGCGACATCGAAGTTGTTTTAGCACCAACCAGTCTTTCGCTTCAGCCAATTAGCTTGCAAATTGATCGTAGAAAATTTAGATTAGCTGCACAAAACGCCTATCATAAAGACGAAGGCGCATTTACAGGTGAAATCAGCTTCACAATGCTAAGAGAACTTGTACATTATGTAATAATAGGACATTCTGAAAGACGGCTTTATTTCAACGAAACGCTAGACAATATCAGAGATAAAGTGGCCGCATGTATTAGGAATGAATTGACGCCGATTCTTTGCATAGGTGAAACCAGTCAAGAACGAAAATCTAACGAAACCCGGCAAGTTCTCCACGATCAATTAATTAGTGGTCTAGCTAATTTAACTGAAGACGAAGTATCTAATATTGTAATTGCATACGAACCGGTCTGGGCAATCAGTACTTTCGGTGGTGAACTAGCCAAACCGTCAGATATTGCCAGGCAGTTTTATTTTATAAGAAACCAAGTTAAAGATTTATATGGAGCTAAAGCTGCAAAATCCTTTAGATTGCTTTACGGCGGGAGTGTAGATGATCAAATTGTGCGCGGTTATTTGGAACTTGATGACTGCGATGGCGTATTAGTAGGTGGAGCCAGTCTAAATTATCATAAGTTTTCTGGAATTGTTGCTTCAGCTGATCGTATGCTTCATGAGGAAAAAGATGGCTAATGTTGACAAAAAAGTTTTTGATGTAGTAAAACCAGGTAAAAGCTCACCAGACGCGACGTCGCGGCCAATGATAGTAAGCAACCGTCCAATTGTCAAAGATCCGACACTTAAACACGAAGACAAAAGCCTAATTCCTGTTAAAGAGCGGGCGGATGATAGTAGTCAGACAAACCTAAAGTCTGCAGAAGTGAAAACGATTACTCCACCGACGCTAACTAAGGATATATATGATAAAGAAAGTAGCCAAGCTCCTGATTCTACTAAATCTGAACAAAAATATGAACCTTACGAAGACCAAACTATAGACGAAATACCACAGGATATTGAACAGTCGACAATTGATAAGAAAATTCAAAACGAGTTGTCTGATAAAGAAAAAGAACACCAAGCAACGGTTGAAAAATTAGTAATAGAAGGCGTATATACAGCACCTATAGGTCAGATTAAACGGAAAAGAAATAATATTCGTTTGCTATTAATATTAATAATCGTAATGACAGTTGGACTATTTGTCGGGAATCTTTTAATTGACGGCGGCTTTATTAAAACTAATATCAAGCCAGTCGTACATATTTTAAATTAAAATGTTTTTGGTTATTTTTAAACATAATACACATATCATTCTGCTAAGATAGATAAGTGTTAGACGACTTATTTTTAGGTTTAAATAAAGAACAAAGCCGGGCAGTTAAAACTACCGACGGTCCGCTGTTAATTTTGGCCGGAGCTGGCAGTGGTAAGACAAAAACTCTTACTCACCGTATCGCTTACTTAATAGCTAGCTCGAAGGCGACACCATTTAATATTTTAGCTGTCACGTTTACAAATAAAGCGGCCCGTGAAATGCGATCACGAGTAGCAGTGCTTCTCGGAAATGATCCTAATAATAGAAGTTTTATGCCCTATATGGGAACTTTCCACGGCATTTGTGTTCGCCTGCTTCGACAAGATGGAGAATACATCGGAATTGCCAAAAATTTTATAATATTTGATGAGCAGGATCGACTTAGCGCCATAAAACAAGCGGTAAAATTACTGAGAATCGACGAGAAAAGTTTTCCGCCGAGATCGATTTCCTCACTAATAAGTAATGCTAAAAACGAGATGATAAGTCCTGGTGAGTATTCAAACATTGGAAGTGGTCCGGTTCACAAAGTAGCTTCACAGGTTTATCCGATTTATGAAAAAATACTAAAAGAAAATGTTGCTTTAGATTTTGATGATTTAATTTCAAAATCTGTCAAAATGCTTGAAACAAATCAAGAGATTAGATTAAAGTGGCAGTCACAGTTTAGCTATATTATGATTGATGAATATCAAGATACTAATGCCGCACAGTATAAGCTGATTAAACTACTCACCAATGATAAAAATAATATAGCCGTAGTAGGCGACGATTGGCAAAGTATCTATTCATGGCGAGGTGCAGATTTTCGAAATATTTTAAATTTCGAAAAAGATTATCCGAAGACCGCTATTATCAAACTCGAGCAAAATTATCGCAGTACGAAATCTATTTTAGATGCAGCACATAAAGTAATTACTAAAAACGATAAGCGGTCGGATAAAAAGCTATGGACAGATGCAGGTGACGGAATGCCGGTCGGAATATTTCAAGTTGGAAACGAACGTGCCGAAAGCGAAGCAATTGCCCGGCGCATTCAAAACTCAGTCGATGTCAAATTTCATAACTATACCGATTTTGCCATTTTATATCGGACAAACGCTCAAAGCCGAGCTGTAGAAGAAACTTTCATCAGATACGGTATACCTTATCGTATCGTCGGTGGGGTACGTTTTTATGACAGAAAAGAAATAAAAGACGTTATGAGTTATCTTAGATTAATTTATCAGCCGGAAGATCGGATCAGTTTTGAAAGAATAGTAAACGTACCAACGCGTGGTATTGGTACCAAGTCGCTAATTAATTTTTTTAGTTGGCAAACAGAAAATAACTATAGTTTAAGTGAAGCACTAAAGCAGGTTACTGAATGCGAAATTCTGACAACTAAAGCTAGAGCCGGATTACTAGAAATTGGAGATATTTTAAACGGTCTGCGAGAAATAGTTAATGATACATATCTGCCATCGTTAATAGATAGTTTGCTAAGACGGCTAAACTATTTAGAATATCTTGACGATAAATCACCCCAGGGAGAATCTAGACAGGAAAACGTAAAAGAATTAATCAGCGTAGCTCAGAATTATCAAGATTTGGGACTAGATGGTTTTTTAGAGGAAATGTCATTAATTAGCGATTTAGATAATGCCAACTTTAGCAAAAATGCCGTTACCTTAATGACACTTCATGCCGCCAAAGGATTAGAATTTCCTGTAGTTTTTATGGTAGGAATGGAAGAAACAATATTCCCACACTCAAGGGCACTATACGATCAATCCGAGATGGAGGAAGAAAGAAGGCTATGTTACGTCGGTATGACGCGAGCAAAACAAGAGTTATACTTATCTTACGCTACATCTCGACTTCTTTACGGTGGGATGCAACACAATCCGCCTAGCCGTTTCTTATCAGAGATTGATGCTCAGTTTCAGGTTGACGAATCAGTCTTTACTACTCAAAATACTTATGATAAAAATCCTGACCCGATATTCAATATTAAAAACGATGAGCCGAGATATGTACCAGATTTAAACGAAGGTGATAGTATCAAGCATAATATTTTTGGTGTTGGCACAGTGTTAGAACTCGACGGCGACAACGCAACCATTTATTTCAAAGGTAAGGGTAGTAAAAAACTAAATATCGCGTTTGCCCCTTTAGAAAAATTATGAAAAGTAATACCACCTTAATCGGTCAATCAATATATTGGTTAAGTTGGCCAATGTTATGGTTGATACTAAAGGGAACTACAAGAACGCGAGTATTAATTTTAAACGATGACCGAGTATTAGTTGTAAAAAATAGAATCGGTGAAGGCAAGTGGTCTCTACCTGGCGGTGGGATAAAGAAAAATGAATCTCTAGTTGATGGAGCCATCCGTGAAGTTAAAGAGGAAACTGGGATAAAACTGTTAAATAGTCAATTAATAAAACTAGAAAGCTCAAAGTCTTTAACTCATAAACTTAAATTTAATTTAGAAAGTTATTATGTAAATCTTGGTAGTAAGATTAAGCCAAATCCACGTCTTGTTGAAATTGCGCAGTGCAGCTGGATTAACATAGATAAACTGAATTATATGAATGCCAGCGAGAATACATTAACTGTTTTACGCCAGTGGCAACAAAAACACTAATTTGTTAGAATAAGACCTGTCCTTTTGAAAATGTGTTGCTCGGATTTTTTTCATTTGTGCTATTTTAATTATGTCAAAGTCATCCAAGAAAACACTAATTCCGAAACAGCGGTTTCACCGTTTACATCGGATTAAAAATCACCCGTTTATCGTACCGGTGACAACATTTATAGTTCTGTTTTTTATTACACTGATTTGTTTTGTTGTGCTCGGCGGCAAAACTATTGGAGCCAGCGATTCAAGAATAGTAAAACTTAGTAGCGATAATAAACTAAGGGTGATTCCAACCAGAGCCAAGACGGTCGGAGAATTTATCATTCGCGCAAACATTGTCATTCACAATGGTGATGTCGTTGAGCCATCAATGGATACACAGCTGCTTGATGATAATTTTAGAATAAATATATATAGAGCTCATCCTGTAACTATTTTAGACGGTGAAAAGCGTATACAGGCTTTAAGCGCTGCCACTACTCCCAGAAGCGTTGCTGCCCAGGCTGGGATTCAAGTATACCCAGAAGACAATATTTCGGTTACTTCGAATGATAATTTTATTAAAGAAGGAGTTATCGGTCAAAAAGTAGTGATCGACCGGGCTACCCCTGCTTTTATAAATCTATACGGTACACCACTTAGTGTTAGAACTCACGCTAAAACTGTAGCCGATCTGATCAAGGAAAAAAATATTATACTCGCGCCGGGTGATACATTGCAGCCAGATATTAAAACTACTTTAACTGCTAACGCTCAAATTTTTGTAGTGCGAAACGGCTCAAAACTTATAAGCGAAGAGCATGTTATTGCTATGCCAAGTGATACTGTTGAAGACCCGAGTCTTAGTTTTGGTACAGAAGCTATAAGGCAAACAGGATCAGTCGGCAAAATGGTGGTTACTTACCAGATAGATTTGCAAAATGGAAAAGAAGTAGCGCGACATGAAATTCAGTCGATAGTTGTGACTGAGCCAGTAAAAGAGATTATTGCCAGAGGAAAAGCTGTATATATTTCAACAGATTCGACTTCAATTATGAGTGCCGCAGGTATTTCTAGCCGAGACTATCCATATGTCAATTATATTATCAGTCGTGAATCGGGATGGTGTCCAACAAAATGGCAAGGTCAGGTAGGCTTTTGCCCAGCCTATTATTCCCAGCTTCATGACACTAGCAGCGGTTATGGTTATGGACTATGCCAGTCTACCCCAGCAATTAAAATGTCTAGTTCAGGTGCCGATTGGGCTACCAATCCAGTGACTCAGCTTTTATGGTGCTCAGGTTATGCCAATACCAGATATCACGGTTGGGGCGGCGCTTACAACCATTGGTTAAGTTATCATAGTTGGTAGAGCTACGAATATTATTAATGGCGTATTTTGATACAATGCCTGGATGAATCAGCCATTACCTAAAAAGAAATTAGGCCAACATTGGCTTGAAGATAAAGACAGTCTACTCGCTATGTGCGACGGTGCAGAAGTCAGTAGCTCTGATATAGTTTTAGAAATAGGTCCGGGGCTGGGGTCTCTGACTGATCTGCTTGTTAAACGCGTAAAAAAAGTTATAGCAGTTGAATTCGATGACCAACTAGCTAAAAAATTAGATTTGTCAGTTAAAGCAGATAATTTAGAAGTTGTCAGCGGTGATATCCTCAAGTTTGATCTTACTAAACTGCCAAAGGGTTATAAAGTTGTCGCAAATATACCGTATTATTTGACGAGTAATTTATTAAGAGTGCTTAGCGAATCTTCTAATCCACCATTGGTTATGACACTGTTAGTGCAAAAGGAAGTTGCTACGCGCATAGCCGCCGATGCTGGGGGTACTTCTATATTGTCGCTAAGTGTGCAGTATTTCTACCAGGTAAATCTTGGCCCTATCGTGAAAGCAGAGTTATTCAATCCGGTACCAAAAGTTGATTCGCAAATAGTCATTCTTAAAAAACACAGCAAGCCTCTTTTTAAAAATATTGACGAAAAACTTTTTTTTAGAGTAGTTAGATCCGGCTTTGCGAGTCGCAGAAAAACGTTGAACAATTCCTTGAGCGCAGGTTTGAGGATAGATAAAAATTTAGCTGCTCAATATATAAAAGAAGCAGACATTGATCCACTAATAAGAGCGCAAGAACTAACAATGAATAATTGGTACAAATTGTATAAACTTGTAGAAAAATCTACCTTAAAATAATTATTTTCGAACTGCTTTAATTCATACTTATGGATAATAGTTTGGTCGAGCCTACCACTTCCCTGTCTATAATAATACTTGACATGTTAAGTATAGCTGAATACACTTAAATCCGACGGGAGAGGTTAGTCTATGCAGCCAAATAATAACATCGGATATCTGTTACAGCATTTGTCATTTGTATTGGCCCGCCAGTCCGACCAAATATTGTTAGAACAATTAGGTATTGGGTTCTCTCAATTTAAAATTCTGATGGCTCTCCAAAAAAGCCCAAATGTTCAGCAGCGCTGGATTGCAGAAAGGCTTGGACAGACCGAGGCCAGCATCAGCCGGCAGATAAAACTGCTTCAAGATCTAGGTATTGTAGTCAGAGTACCAAGCCCAGAAAATCGTCGCCAACATATAACACGACCAACCCCAAAAGGTGAAAGGTTAACTATAAAAGCGATGGAGGTTCTCAATAGCTACCACGGCCCAATGTTTGACAAATTGACTGTCAAGCAACAGCAACAATTAACAGAAATATTAAGTATAATGCATGAGTACGCATGCCGAGCCGATGGTAAATCTGCTTGTCATCCATAATAAATAAGGGAGGAAGATAAAAGTGAAAGACATTAAATCAAGAATGGCAGGAAGAGCGCTGCCAATCGTAATACTTACTATATTTCTTGATGTACTAGGCGTAGGTATTTTACTACCGATCATACCGCAGCTTCTTGCCAATCCACATTCTGCATATTATCTTTTGCCTCATGGCTGGAACTATAAAGGTGGATTAATATTACTTGGCTGGCTTGTAGCTATCTATCCGCTAATGCAGTTTATCGCGACTCCAATACTGGGACAGCTTTCTGACAGATTTGGGAGAAAACGGGTACTTGGATTTAGTATTTTTGGAACATCTGTCGGCTACGTGTTATTCGCAATCGGTATATTAACTAGAAATTTGCCACTGCTATTTTTTAGTCGAGCACTTGATGGCATTACCGGTGGTAATTTAAGTGTCGCCCAAGCTGTTATTGCTGATGTCACACCACCCAAAGACCGGACTAAAAGATTTGCATTAATCGGTGCTGCTTTCGGTACCGGTTTTGTACTTGGACCTTACATCGGCGCCAAACTAGGTGCGCCAAATATAAGTATTTTTGGTTTATTCCACACGCCGAAATGGTTTAACCCAGCTACTCCTTTCTGGTTCACAGCTGCACTTAGCACCATAAATCTTGGCTTAATTCTGTTCTTACTCCCCGAAACGCATAAACACCTTCGCCACGTTAAAATGAAAATAACTCAGTCAGTAGAGAATATATTTAAAGCCGCGACATATCCCGGGCTGAGAGTAATATTTCCATCAGTATTCTTATTTTGGGGAGGGTTTGCATTTTTCCAGACATTCTTTCAAGTATTACTAATAAATAAACTGCATTTTAGTCAGAGTAATATCGGTGATTTCTTCGCATATATTGGTATTTGGATAGCGATTACCCAAGCTGTAATAACTCCATTTGTTGCTAAAAAAGTAGCGTCATATAATGTACTTAAGATAAGTTATGTAGGATCTGGCTTAGCTCTGTTTGCTTACTTATTTGCAACGAACACCACACAGTTACTTTTCATAACGCCAATATTTGCACTGTTTATTGGACACTCAATCGCTAATAGTACCTCTCTAGTAAGTACTTCTGTTGGCCCTGAGATTCAAGGAGAAGTGCTTGGAATCAATAGCTCTGTTATGGCTATTGCTCAGACTATTCCTGCAGCCATGAGTGGATACTTAGCCGCAATTGGTATAAATACTCCGGTGTTAGCCGGTGGACTTACAGTTTTAGCCGGGGGAATATTATTTATTGCTATATATCGACCGAGCAAACACTTATACCACCAGGATTACGATGCCCAGCCAGCGATTGCTCACTAGACATAAGCAGTAAAAAAATGGTATAATCTTTTGTTACGGGGCTGAATTTTAAGCTTGACATTGGACATTTACAAGTTAGTTTGCAAGTCGCTTGCTCAGCGTTATAGGGCAAAACGAATAAATGCAAAATCATTTACTCAACGCTTAGCTAGTGTGTTTACACCTAGCTTTGCACTAGCTGCCTAAACTTAGACAGCCGCGCTGGAAAAGACGTCAGATAATTTCCTAAGTCGTGTCATATCATCTGGTTGCTTAGATTTAATTGATCCGACAAATCTACTAAGATAAGGATCAAAGTATTTCAGTTTTTTGGTCATTTAACGGCTGAGATACTTACAATTAAATGACCTATGCTTGTAGAAGACTAACGACGTAAACCGATGGACCCGGTGGCGGTAACCGGCAGCTCCTCCATAAATGCATCAGTTATATCTGGTGCTTTTTTGTTTGTTTCCATCAACTTCTCGATCTAATGAAATTATTGTATAGTATATGTATTATGAGCGAAGCGCTGTTTAATCAAGAGCCCAATCCGCATGCACCATTTTGCCGTCGGCTTGGAGTTGAGCTGCCAGAATACCGTTTTCTTGATGAAATTCGTGGTGAAATGGACATTGTTGAGCCACAACTAATAGATGCTATTGCCGAACAAAAAGCCGGTTTGGACAGTATATTAAGTCACAAAAATGATTTACATCAAAATACATTCGTTGATCAGTACGAAATAAATGCAGCACGTATTGTTGAACAGGCTGCTGCAATTAATCCTGGGCTAGCAGGTTTTGAGGAGCTAGTTGCATCACTATATCTTTACATGGTGCCAACTAGCCTGTCGATAAACTACGACATTAGTCGAGATCCAGCCGTTGAGATGAGAGTAATATCTCTGATAGGTGAGAGATGTAGACTTGTCAGACAGGCTGCATTTTTTAAACAAGATTTAGGTGAAAGTAGTGCCCCCGCCAGACAAGCACGTAACATCGCAAATGCCCGAAATATTGCGAGCCAATACACGAATAAAATACCTGACTTCGAAAACCATATTGAAGATATTTATAGCAAACTTGTTCCCGGATCAGTTGAACTTCAACATGCATTTTGGGAACAAACAATTCGAGTGCGCAATCCTGATAATGCCAGGCGACTTGATAAACTTTTCAAAATAACACCAGAGATCTGGAATATGGGTGAATTTGACGATACTGCTGATCCTAGAGTCGTGCCGCAAGCTCACTAATATAGATTACGTAGACCGATTCTAGATAATACGCATGTTTGGGTTTTATAAATGTTTATTTATATTCTAATGATATCGATATAAATTATTAATTCTATATTTGCCTTATTGCTATTTAGATTGCTATAGCTTATGGTTTAAATAATTAGCAATCTAAGTGGTAACTATTATGAAAAAAATTCAAGCAGGGTCTAAAGTAAAAAATAATAACCTAAAACGTTTTATACTTCCGGGGGCAATCGTCCTAATTGTCGTGATTGCCGGTTCGTATTTCTTGTCGTCTAGTCACGCCGAAACAGCAAATTATTCTCAGTTTTTAAATTACCAAAGTGCTGAAAAAACAGCCGGAGTCGTTAATATTCAAGCCCAAATCGACTCGATCGGAGAACAAACAGTAAGCGATGTCTCTCCAAATGCCCAGTTATCGTATGCAGTCGGTGGTAAGGTCGCTATTAAAAGAGAATGCTATTATATCCAAGTATTACCGCTTAAGGGCGGTGGGTTGACTGCCGCGGTAGAGCTTACCGGTCAAGGTAATTCGACAAAACTAAACATAACCTACGATCCATCCAAAGCCTCAAGCTATCAGCGAATTTGCGTAAATTCCGGTAATCATCCGATTAAAGCCTATAACGTAATTAATTTGTCACCAAGTTCTGGTCCAGATGTTCTGATATATCAAGACGAACTAGTAATGTAGGTCAATATTATAAAATTACTGTACCCAATTTTAAATCATTAGTATTATGGTTTTCGAAATATTGTAGGCTAGATTTTATTAACGTACAATTATAGCAATGCGAAATGACTGGGTTATTGGATCAGTAGCGGTGTTTATCGGTTTGCTACTGCTTGGTTTATTTGGATACGGCTACTGGTATTTAAATAAAAATAATAAAAAGGTTCTTAGCGCTCAAACAACTCAGCCAGATACTAGTGCAACAACTGATAATAATCAGCTAACAATTCAAACCCAGCCCAGTGCGACGCTTGGTTCGAATAACGTCGGTCTTCAAGATAATACCTCTCAGCAGCCAAGTTCATCGTCAACCCCTCAAACCAAGCAGGCTCCCGAGCCTGCTACTTTCAGCCAGTACGACCAATATAAAGATAATACTCAGTCGCTCTTTGGAGATATCACCGTAGGAACTGGTTTAGAAGCAACTATCGGCAAGAAATTAATTGTTAAATATAAAGGTTGGCTGACTGATGGCAGATTATTTGATCAGACTACCGATAAAGCTCTTGCCTTTACAATCGGTAACCACGAAGTAATATCAGGCTGGGAAGAAGGTTTACTTGGTATGAAGGCTGGAGGAACGCGGAGGGTAATAGTACCACCTTCGGTTGGATATGGCGCGCAGGGCAAATCTCCGATTCCGCCAAATGCCGTAATGGTTTTCGATATTCAATTAATTTCTGTAGAATGATGAAATAATCTAATTAAAGGAGTAAATATGTCAGAAAATTCTAAGTGGGATTTTAGCGATTTAAATGCAATTTATTTTAATTGTACGCTTAAAAAGTCGCCTGAAAAAAGCCATACCGAATTGTTAATCGATATAAGTAAAAATATTATGGATAAACACGGCGTGACTACTCAGGTTATACGACCAATCGACCATAATATTGCGACTGGAGTCTATCCAGATATGCGCGAACATGGTTGGGACGAAGATGAATGGCCAAATATATACGAAAAAGTAAAATCCGCAGATATAGTAGTTTTAACAGGACCAATTTGGCTAGGCGATAATAGTTCCGAAATGAAAAAAGTTATCGAACGGCTTTATGCTAATTCCTCAATATTAAACAAACAGGGTCAGTATGCTGATTATGGCAAAGTAGGCGGTTGCTTAATAACCGGTAACGAAGACGGGATCAAACACTGTGCTATGAATGTGCTTTATAGTCTAGGTCATCTTGGTTATACGATTCCTCCTCAGGCTGATGCCGGTTGGGTCGGTGAAGCAGGTCCAGGACCGAGTTATGGAGATAAATTAGATGATGGTACAGTTGTAGGAATCGAAAATGATTTTACCAACAGAAATACTACATTCATGACATGGAATTTAATGCATTTAGCAAAAATGATAAAACAAAATAGTGGTATTCCAGCTTACGGCAATCAGCGAAGTAAATGGGATGCTGGTAGCCGGTTCGATTTTGAAAATCCAGAATATAGATAATTAGATATGGCTGAAGAAGTTAAGATTCTACCATGTAAAGATAAAATGATATTTGCAACTAAAAAAGAAGCAGCTAATATTGCTCTGGCAGCAGACTGGCAGCATGGCTCTGCTCTAAAACCTTATCATTGTAGTTATTGTAAATTATGGCATTTAACAACCGATTAGTGTGAGATAATCCGTTCATGATGGTATTGACTGATCGTCCGGAAAATTTTCTGTATGTTGCACTAGACTACCCAAGTATTGATACTCCAGATGCTCAAGATATGATCGACTTGATTCAGGAGTATGGGATAAATGCCAAAATCGGTACCGAAATTTCTGTCGATGACGGCTGGACTTATCCGATTAAAGTACTAAAAGATAATGAAATAGATGTTTTTGTTGATACTAAATTTAATGATATCGACAACACAATAACTAAAAGCGTCAGACGTATTTTTAGTTTATCTCCGGCAATGGTAAATATGCATGCTAGTGCCGGTATCGATGCTATGACGGCTTTTATTAATGAAAGAAATAACAAAGCTCAGACTGAACTGATTAAAACAAATGTTGGTACTATTGCACTAGCGGTAACTGTGTTAACTTCCAAAACATCGTCAGAAATTAAAAAAGAATATAACGGCCGAACTCTGAATCAGCAAGTTGAGTATTATGCCATCGAGGCAGCCAACTGCGGTTTTGACGGCGTAATTTGCGGGGCTAATGAACTTAAAACTTTGAATAGAAACAAATTGACAAAACATTTATTAAAAGTAGCTCTCGGCTGCCGCCCGATTTGGGCTCCATCTAACGACCAGCGTCGACCTGCTACCCCGGCTTTTGCAGTTGCAAACGGCACCAGTAAAATTGTTATTGGAAGGCCTATTACTTCTCCGCCTAAATCTATTGGAAAACCTCGATTTGCGATCGAATCAATACTTGAAGAGATTGCCTTAGCTATTAAAAAGCCAGACAAATATTATAGCTACGCGTAGTTTGATTCATCGTTATTTAAGTACAACGACGTAGACTAGGTTATTTAATTACATTAGACTAGGTAGTAGACATTATGAATTTTTATATTACTACCTCTATTCCCTATGTTAACGGAGAACCTCACATAGGTTTTGCGCTTGAGCTTTTGTATGCCGACGTTTTAGCTAGAGCTGCCCGGGCTAAAGGTGAATCGGTATTATTTAGTACTGGTACAGATGAACATGGCGGGAAAGTCGCCGACAAAGCCAAAGAAAAAGGTTACTCGACAAAAGATTTTGTCGACATGATTAGCAAGCAGTATCGTGATCTCAGTAAAAATCTTAATATTAGTGCTGATAGGTTTGTCAGAACAACTGATAGCGGTCATGAGAAAAGAGCTCAGATTATCTGGCAAAACCTGAAACAAGATATATATAAAGACAAATATAGTGGACTATATTGTACCGGCTGTGAGTCATTCGTAACAGAGGCGGTCGCCAAAGAAAATAAAGGAATTTGTCCTCATCATGATATTCCATACGAAAAAATAGAAGAAGAAAACTATTTTTTTAAACTGAGCAAATATACTCCACTTATTGAAAAAGCAATATTTAGCGGTGCATTCAAGATAATACCAACTACTAAAAAACACGAGATTATGCAGGTTATTAAACAGGGTCTTGACGATATTAGTATATCCAGACCGAAGGATAAGATTTCGTGGGGAATACCGGTACCAGGTGATGATACTCAAGTTATGTATGTTTGGTTTGAAGCTTTAATGAATTATTTGACTGTCGTTGGTTATCCTGAGTATAAAGATTTTAAGACTTTTTGGCCTCCAAACGTACAGATAATTGGTAAAGATATTATAAGATTTCATGCCGCAATCTGGCCGGGAATGCTGCTAGCTTTAGGTTTGCCACTGCCAAAAAAATTATACGTGCACGGATTTATAACTATTGAAGGCAAAAAAATTAGTAAATCACTAGGTAATGTAATAAGCCCGGATGAAATAGTTGCTAAGTACGGTGTAGATGCTTTTCGCTACTATTTCCTGCGACATATTCCGAGTTATAACGACGGAGACTTTAGCTGGCAAAAATTCCACGACGCATATAATAACGAATTAGCTAATGAACTAGGCAACGCCGTACAAAGAACATCTGCCATGATAAATCAGTTCCAAAACGGTATTATTGGAAGTTCTCCGGGCTCAGAACACGACATTGCACATTACTATGAGGCGATTGAACAATGTCATTTCGATAAAGCACTTGATGATATTTGGGAACAAGTAAGAGGTCTAAATCAGTATATCGATGAACAAAAACCATGGGAAATAAACAAAAATGGTGACCCCGATCATTTAAGGGAAGTACTAGCATATCAAGTCAGCTGTCTGTTGGAAGTAGCTGAACTGCTACAGCCGTTTTTACCTGATACAGCTACTAAAATAAAATATATTTTTGGCGAAGGAGTCGTACGTCCGATTGAAGGAACGCTATTTCCGAGAAAGGATCATATAGATTCCGATAAATCTGTCGAAATTAACAAGAGTTCCTAGATTTATATATAAGTCTATATCCTTCGTTTACCAAAGTGCTCGGTAGATTAACCAGCGGCTCATAAAAGGAATTTGACGATATCCGATCAGTTGCCTTAAAAGATTGATTCTTCTGTTAACTGTTAATTCCGGTGATGCTAAAAATGGCAGGTAAGTTTCGCTAAGTGGGCTTTTTTCATTTGAGTTCATGTCAAGCTCCTCTCTAAATAGGTTTATATACTAATTGTATTTGTTCTCCTTTCTCCCGTATTTCCACCTTCTTGTACATATAACACTAACTACTATTTTATTGTTACTTAGTGTTAAGTCAACACTAATATGAAATAAAGCTGTGTATAAACTCTGTTAATTGATTAATTTAATTGTCAGTCAAAACTTCGTGTTAAATATTCCAGAACCTGAGTATTAAACTTATAAAGATTTGCCGGTCGATGAGCACCTTCCATAAAGTACTCGCCGGTTTTTTGGACTAAACCAAGACCTAAGAATTTTTTACGAAAATTTCGTTTATCTAACTTTAATTCAAGTACAGCTTCATAAGAAGTTTGGAGCTGAGATAGTGTGAATAATTTAGGTAGCAGAGCGAACACGGCGTTGGTGTAATAAAGTTTGGATTTAAGCCGTTGGTGCGCGTATTCGATAATCATATTGTGGTCAAAGGCTAGATCTGGCAACTGGCTAACTAGGAAGAACTGCGAGTTACGGCTAAATTTAGTTGATCTAGGCACTATATTCTTACCTAGTCCCATATATACTACCGACACGGCCGGTCCTCGCGGATTACCGACAACAGTATCAAATGAATATAGCTGTTCGATAAAGCCAAGTTGCCTAATTTTTACGCTCGTTTTTTCTATTAAATATCTTTCAAGTGCGACAGTCGTCGTTTCTTCGATTGGGTTGATTCCACCAGGTAGTGCCCAGCTTCCTTTAAACGGATCCAGTTCGCGCTGTGTTAATAATACGGTCAGTGAATCATCCAATAACTGGAAAATGACACCGTCAACATAGACCTCGGGGGTAGTTACACCTTCTATAGACATATTTAATGTATATTGTACGCTAACTATATTATGACCGCAATAATATGACCTAAATTGTAATATCTTAGCCTGGTGTAAAATAAAAAAGCTATGAATTTAACCGATACTCATTGTCACATCCATTTTCCTGATTACGATTTAGACGTTGAAGAAGTTATAAAAGAAGCTAAAAAAGACGGTGTCAGCAGGTTGATAGTAGTAGGATGTACACTTGATGATTCTAAATCAGCTGTTGAGTTTGCCCAAAACCGTGACAATATATGGTCTTCAATCGGACTCCATCCACATCAAGCAAGTCGTTATATCTATGATCATAATGCACTTCAGCAATTTCGCGGTCTTGCCGGTCAACCAAAAGTAGTTGCCATCGGCGAAACTGGGCTCGACTATCATTATTTGCACTCGCCTAAAATAGATCAGATAAAGTTGTTAAAATTTCAGCTGGATTTGGCGCTAGAGTTTAAATTACCATTAATTTTCCATGTCCGAGATGCTTTTTCAGATTTTTTCGAAGTATTAAAAGATTATCGCGGAATTTCAGGTGTGATACATAGTTTCAGCTCTGGCACTGAAGATCTTAAACAGATCTTAAATACCGATTTATACATTGGATTAAACGGTATAATGACTTTTACGAAGAATCAAGATCAGTTAGAAGCTGCAAAATCGGTACCGTTGCAAAAATTACTTCTAGAAACTGACTCTCCCTACTTGACCCCTGAGCCATTTCGTGGTACAATCTGTCAGCCAAAACATGTGAGAGTAACAGCAAGTTTTTTGGCGGAGTTACGCGGCGAATCACTGGATGAATTATCTAGAACAACTACTGCAAACGCCCGATCACTTTTTAATCTTTGAGTAAATATTATGAATAATCCATTTCAAGTAAACGAACATAATTCTTCGGAGCGACGTCCAGATGCAGCTCCGGTTATTGAACTTGTTAATACCCGCAAACGATTGATTGAAAGTAGTCGAATATTTGTCGGTAAACTAATGGGTGATGTATACCAGTACGATGTTAACGGCGTTGTCGATCTTGCAACTAGCCAAATAGTAGAAGAAAAACCGAGAAATGACGTGGTATTTCCCAATAATGTACTGTCCATCACCGGTCAAACTAATGTACCAATAAGTGACACTGATTCAAGTCAAACTATTGAAGTAGATGAAGGTAATTTGAATAATCTGAAAAATGCCCGAGAAGCCGTGAATCGAGCTACTTAGGAAAGTATTATGATCAAGAAATTATTAAATAGTTTAGTTAACCAAAAACAGACTGAGCGTAGAGCTGAATTATATAGAAATTTAATTAGACGCGAAGCTAAAATTGGTGGACAAATATTTGGCCCGGTTGAACAGGGAAACCGCAGAGAGTTTTTCTGCATGGACGAGCATACCTGGATATGGCACGAGGAATGGACAGATCAGACTGGTCATCACCAGGCTAAAACTACTCGATACGATATTCGCCCTAGCGGAATCTTAAAGGCTCAGGAAGGTTATCCGTACGCTCCTGTCAGCCGAAACGAAGCAATCAGGTTATACGACGCAATTAACGTATATGAAAAGCGCGTTAATAATGAGCTTTATAGTTTTGTAGCTTAGTCGGCATAAATTTAAGATAGTCTTAGTATATGAAATCTATCTATATGGACAATGCTGCGGCTACACCGGTTGATCCGGTTGTTGTTAGAGCTATGCAGCCATATTTGACGGTAAATTTTTATAATCCGTCAGCCGTCTATCTGGCAGCCAGACAAGTATCTAAAGATATTGAAGAAGCCAGGACGAATATATCATATTGGTTAGGCTGCAAACCGAGTGAAATAATATTTACCGCTGGTGGAACTGAAGCCAACAATTTGGCAGTCCAAGGCATAATGAATCAGTTTCCTGATGGGAATATTATTATTAGCGCAGTTGAGCATGAATCGGTAATTAAACCGGCTCAAAAATATAACTGCAAAGTTGCATCGGTATATTCTAGCGGAATAGTAAATCTCGAAGATCTAGCGAATCTAATCGATGACAATACCGTACTTATTAGCGTGATGTTAGCAAATAATGAAATCGGCACAATTGAGCCGATATCTAAAATTGCCGATCTTATTAATCAAATAAAAAATGATAGAAAAGCAAAAAACAATGTAAATCCGTTATATCTTCATACCGATGCCTGCCAGGCAGCCAGTACGCTTGATTTGCATGTCAGCCGTCTTGGCATTGATCTGCTGAGCTTAAACGCCGGAAAAATATACGGCCCCAAACAAAGTGGACTTTTATATCTGAAATCTGGTGTTGATATTATGGCCATTATAGAAGGTGGAGGTCAGGAAAAAGGACACCGAAGTGGAACTGAAAATGTATCAGGCATAATCGGCTTGGCAAAAGCTCTTGATCTGGTACAAAGTCGTAGAAAACAAGAAATAATAAATTTGTATAACTTGCAGAAGTATTTCTTCGACTACTTAACTAAAAAAGTGCCAGAAGCATTGATTAATGGATCGATAAAAAACCGTTTAACCAGTAATGTTCATATTCGAATTGACGGTCAGGACGGCGAACGACTGATGATGCAGCTAGACGAACTCGGTGTTAAGTGCGCTGTCGGTTCAGCTTGCAGTGCAAGTAGCGATGAACCGTCGCATGTTTTGGAAGCGATTGGGCTTAATCAAAAAGAAATAAGATCGAGTCTGAGATTTACATTCGGACATTTTACTTCTCAAGCCGATATTAAATTAGTGGTAAATGCAATCAGCCGTAGCATAAAGTTGCAGCCATAGCCAAAAGCGTTATACTTTAAGTTAGTTCAAGTAATAAAATTATGATAAAGACAAAAATTAGACATTATTTTTCTATACCTCGATTACTGGCTTTCGGCGGACTAGTATTTTTGGTCTTAATTAGTACTTCCCATCCTCTTAGAGCTCAAACTGTAACAGAAGCTTATGGTTCCGATCAACAACTTCAAAGAGGCATGATAGTTCAACTTAAAAAATCCGATACAACAAAAGTAGAAGCGACGTCAATAAATACTACAAGCCAGATGCACGGTGTCGTAGTGAATGTAAACGATGCTCCAGTCGCGCTTTCTTCGGAAGGAAATAAAACCTACGTTGCAATAGTAGGTCACTATGACGTACTTGTCAGTAATCAGGCCGGACCTATCGGTGCCGGCGACTATATTACTATCTCAGCTCTAAGTGGTATTGGAATGAAGGCAGGCAGCACCGATTCTTTTGTACTGGGAAAAGCACTTTCAACTTTTGATGGCAAGTCAAATGTTTTAAGTACCAGCGATATTAAATCGGCGAACGGTAAATCTGTAACCGTAAATATAACTCGCATACAGGTTGATATTAGCGTCGGTCACAATCCTCTTCAAAAAGCCAATGAGCCTAATCTTCCAAGCTTTTTAAAAAAGGCTTCTCAAGCAATAGCTGGCAAAGAAGTTAGTGCCCGTCGGATATATATTAGCGTTATTGTATTTGTGATTTCTACGATTGCAGCTGCTATTTTGCTTTATGGGGGGATTAGAAACGGCCTAATATCTATCGGCCGAAATCCACTGTCTAAAAAAGCGATAGTCCGAAGTATGATGCAGGCAATACTGGCAGGAATAATTATTTTCATAACCGGCCTATTTGGGGTATATTTACTACTAAAGCTATAGCGTTTATGTTAATGGGGGCGGGAACTTAGTGTGAACATCGCAGAACTAATACTTATCGTCGGCAGTCTGGCCGCCTGTACCTCTGCTTTTATATGGCTAGCGCTAACGTCTGGTGGAAAAGAAAAGAAAAAAGACGAAATTGATCTAACTCAAAAGGCTGAGCTTGATGTTGAGCATATATTCAACGATGAGTTTCGTGAAGAGCTTCGTAATCGCGGCCGACTCCACTTTGAGAAGATTATTGGTGAGAACGCTATGTTTCTACAACAGGATCTGCGCTTAACAACTTCGCAGTTAAACGAATATATGAAAGCAGAAATTACCAAAAAACTGCAGGAAGAATTTACTAAATATGAGGAATCTATCGGCGACGCAAAGAAAATGGCAGTCGAATCGATAACTAAGACTCAACAAGTGATCGAACAGCAAAGACAAATGATGAGTCAGCAGTTACTACAGGAAGTTACCCAGGAAAAGGCCCGGCTTATTAAGCGGTTCCAAGAAGATATGGCCGATATCGTCAATCACTATGTTCTGGCTGCAATCGGCGATCAGATAGATCTAAATGATCAGCTCGAATACATACTTACCGATATGGAAGCCAACAAAGCGGCAATTATTCAGGATATTTCAAATGGCGCCTAATCAAGATATTTTAGTTCTTCCGATTTCGGTCGTTAGCCGTGTAGATGTCGGTAGATTGCTTCGGGAAATTGAACTAGTAGATAATTTCTTAACTCAAGCAGCTATTCGAGAAGGCGGACAGCCAGTTAAATTACCAAAAACTAGCCGGCTTATGGATGAAATTATAGAAGTAAATAAGCTTAATGTATTAATCGAACCAGAAAGAAAGCGGCTAATGGCCTATATGTTGGTAGTCCATGAAAAGGCGCCGGTACTAAATATGAGTTTTAGCGCCGATCCATCACCACTATTCATACAAAAACTAATGATTTGGCTGAGACGCGAAATTCATCCGATGGTTCTACTACAGACCGGGTTACAACCTAATATCGGAGCAGGTTGCGTACTTCGTACTACAAACAAATATTTTGATTTTAGTCTGCGCGAACATTTTATTAGAAACCGGGAACTGTTAATAGATAAGCTTAGCGGGACAAGCCAGTGAGCGAAGTTACGGCATCTTCGCAGCACTTCGAAAGACTAGTAAAATCCGGCCAGCCGGTCGGCGAAGTAGTTGCTGTAGACAAATTCTTGCTTCAGGTTTCAGGACTGCAACCGTGCAATATACATGCACTAGTCATGTTCGAAGATGGTAGTAAAGGTTTTGTCCATCAGGTTTTTGCCGACCACGTCGTTGTATTGCATCTCGGCAATGAAATTTTAACAATAGGTACAGTAGCAGTAATTCAACATCAGGAGTTAGTCAGCAAAGTTGGCAAAGATTTTATTGGCAGGGTGGTATCAGTAACTGGAGAACCGCTTGATGGTAAAGGTCCTATCGCTGCAGATGCTGTCTGGCCGGTTTTTAACACTGCTCCGCCACTTTATAAGAGAAAACTACTCGATACCCAGCTTGAGAGCGGAATAACCGCGATTGACGCCTTATTTCCACTGGTAAGAGGTCAACGTATAGCAGTAATTGGTGATAGCAAGTCAGGCAAAAGTACGCTTGTAACGCAGCTGACAATAAATCAAAAAAATACCGACCAGATAGTCGTATATGCATTAATTGCAAAACGACGTACCGATATCGACACTCTGCTTAATCGGCTTCAGGAAAATGGCGGTATGGAGAAAGCTATTGTAGTTGTGTCGACGATGTTTGAATCGTTGATTATGAGCTACTTAACACCTTATGTTGCCTGCGCTATGGCTGAATATTTGTGGCAGTCGCTAGGGCAAGATACGATAATAATCTACGACGACTTAACGTCGCATGCACATGCTTACCGTGAAGTGGCTTTAATGTCTGGTATTAGCCCAGGAAGGGACTCATACCCAGGTGATATGTTTTATGCTCACTCAAGCCTGCTTGAAAGAGCCGGAAGACTTGATAGTAATAGTGCTCATTTAACGTCTGTTCCGGTAGTATTGGCGGCCGGCGGCGATATCACAGCTTATTTGCCTACTAATATTATGTCGATTACCGACGGCCAGTGGATACTCGATATGGATATATTTAGAAACGGTATCAGGCCAGCCATTAGCATGGGACTGTCTGTTACCCGTGTCGGAGGTGTCGGACATAACAAGCGCCAGCAGAATCTAGCCGCTCAGACTCTGAAAATATTAGCTGATTACCGACAAGCAGAAGAATTTTCTCATTTTGGCTCAGAACTAGCACTTGAAGCTAAAAAAGCTCTTAATACTGGCAAACGTATTTTCGAGCTTCTTAATCAAAGCCC
>JBBQQG010000014.1:0-25444 GCA_038216175.1 Saccharimonadales bacterium (SeqCode) | reverse complement strand
AAAATTATCAAATCCAACCGGAAAATCAAACTCACTTGACTTAATTAACTGCATTATTTCCTGAAGTTCATTCTTACTCGAACTTGTAATTCTTATGGCATCGCCTTGAATCTGCGATTTTACTTTATTGTTATGTTCTCTGATCATATTAGTTATTATCTTAGCTTTATCATGGTCCAATCCTTTTATAAAGGGAACTTCTTTTACACTTTGCATATTATTTGTATTTATTATTTTTGATAGATCTAAAACTTTCTGACTTTGTCCTCGCGAAGCTAGTTTTTTCCTCACAATTTCTATAATCGAATCAATTTGCCATTCGCTTGTACCTGTTATTTTTAATCCAGATTTTGCTTGGTCTAACCATTCGATAGCTGCTGGGGTGTTCTTAAAATCATATCTACTATCTATTTCGCGTTTCGTTTGGTCTAAAACATTATTCATTTCAGCAATGTCATAATCACTAACTAAATCGAAAGAAAAATTTGGCATACATTTATTGTATCAAAGCCAATATACATGCAGGTGGTTTTTAAACCTAAAAAAAGTCATGAGCACTCTAAATATATAATTACATCTGTTATAATTCAGCTAGATGTCTTATAAAAATGCTAATATCGATCACATAGCAAGATTGCTAATTAAGAAATTTGACAACTTAAAAATAAAGTCCGATATTCTAAAGGCAAATGAACTAAAAGCCTTATATGCTGAGATACCTTTATTACCAGTATCAGAAAGATCAAATTTTGGAAAAGAGATCAATGAATTAAAAAAACAGCTTGTAGCTCTTGTTAACTCAGAAATTGAAAACAGTGAAAATTTGACTCCAATTGACGTGACTTCACCGCTTGACATTAATTCTAATGGTGAAAAACAGCCAAAGGTGTTGCAAAGTATTTTTGGTTCTAAGCATCCACTAATGACGGAACAACAAAAAGTATTAAATATTTTTGCAAAAATGGGCTTTCCGGCAATTGAATCTCGGCAACTTGATGATGAATATCACATGTTTGACAGTTTAAATTTTCCTGTTGGTCATCCCGCTCGTGACGATTACGATACTTTTATCACAGTAGAAAAAGATGCAAAAGGCAGCCCGTTTGTCGCGCCTGCTCATGCAAGTATCATGCAAAATCGAATACTAAACGACTTTAAAAGTAATTTAGGTAAAAATCTTCCAATTAGTGCAGTTTATTCCGGCAGGACTTTTCGCAGAGAAGATGTCGATGCTAGGCACGAGCATACTTTTTATCAAGTTGAAATCTTATATGTTGATAAGAAAATTAACGCATCAAATCTTATTGCAACTTTTAAATCTTTTCTTGAAATGTATTATAACCAGCAATTAGAGGTTAAAACCCAGCCATTTTATTTTCCTTTTACTGAACCAAGTTTCGAAATGGCTCTCAGCTGTCCTTTCTGCAATAAAGCAGGTTGTAACATTTGTTCATATTCTGGCTGGATTGAGCTTCTTGGTATGGGACTGATTAATCCAAACGTACTTAAAATGGCAGGTATTGATTCGGATACTTACACCGGATTTGCCGGTGGATTAGGTTTAGACAGATTGGTGATGATGAAATATGATATTGAAGATGTGAGATTGTTCGAAAGTGGCAAACTAGATTTTCTTAGGCAGTTCAAATGAAAGTAAGCAAAAATTGGATGAAGACATACGGAGGTCAAGGTTTGAACACTTCAGTCGAAAATCTAGTCGAAAGGATTGGTTCACAACTAGGCGCCGTTGAAGAGATTATAAAAACTGAAGCAAAATACGACGGAATACTACTCGTAAAAATTGTAGAATATATTAAACATCCAGACGCAGATAAGCTCAATATATGTTTTATTGACGATGCTAGGACAACTAAAAACATTATTAGACGAAAAGACGGGTTGATCCAAGTAGTATGCGGGGCTAGTAACGTTAGGCAAGGGATGCTAACTGCATGGATTCCACCAGGTCATATAGTTCCAAGTAGTTTTAATAAGGATCCTTTTGTTATTGAGACGATTACAATTAGAGGTCAGCAAAGCAACGGCATGCTTGCTAGCTTATCAGAACTCGCATTAAGCGAAGATCACCAGGGTATTGTTGATATTAGTAATTATGACGTTATTGATAAAAAGCTTATAGTCGGTCAGCAGATAAAGTATTTGTTTGATCTAGACGACTACATTATAGACATTGAAAATAAAATGTTTACACATAGACCGGATCTATTCGGGCAAATCGGAGTTGCTCGAGAAGTCTCCGGAATTTATCGTAAAAAATTTGAATCCCCAGATTGGTATACCGTAAATAATAAAATAAATATAGTGAGCAGTGATACAAAACTAAAAATTGAGAATAAAATACCGAATTTATGCAGGCGATATTTAGCCGTTATACTCGATAATGTTGAAATAAAACCAAGTCCCATTTGGCTTCAGTCGATTTTAAGTAAAGTGGGTATAAGACCTATAAATAATATTGTTGATATAACGAATTATATGATGATGGCTACTGGACAGCCATTGCATGCTTTTGATTTTGATAAAGTTAGTATTAACAATAAAGCACATATAATTATCAGAAATCCCAAAGAAAAAGAATCAATAACCTTACTTGATAGTAAAAATATAAAACTTAATGGAGATGATATTTTAATATGCACACAAGATAAGCTTTTAGCTCTTGGTGGTGTCATGGGATCAAATAATTCTGAAATTGATAATAATACTAAAACTATCATTATTGAATGTGCGAATTTCGATATGTATAACATCAGAAAAACTAGCATGAAATATGGCATATTTACTGATGCAGTTACCCGCTTCAATAAAGGGCAGTCTACTGAACAATGCCTTCCAGTTCTAATTAAAACGATTGAAATGACACTTAAGCTTTCTGATAAAGCAAAACAAACAAGCCAAATTGTCGAGTCTTACCCTACATCAAATCAAAATACTCCTATCAAAGTATCTATGAGTTTTATTAATGATCGACTCGGAACAGAACTATCTTTAAAGGAAATGACAAATCTGTTAGTCAACGTTGAATTTAAAATTTTATCTGTTCCGGCTGATAAAAAAAGTCTACATGTTATTGCACCTTTTTGGAGGACGGATATAAATATCCCAGAGGATATTGTAGAAGAAGTAGGTAGACTATATGGCTACGATAATATAATATTAGAACTTCCCTATAGAAAAATTACACCAGTAGTTACGAATAAATTAATTGCATTTAAAACTCGCTTAAGAGAGGCGCTGTCAAATCTAGGCGCAAACGAAATTTTAACTTATAGTTTTACTTCTAAAGAAATAATAAATATTTCAAGTCAAAATATAAGAGATGCTTTCCAATTATCTAATGCACTTAGTCCTGAGCTTGAATATTACAGATTGAGTTTAACTCCTAGCCTGCTCGAAAAAGTACATATTAATATTAAAGCAAATATCTTTAACGAAAATAATCAATTTGGTCTTTTTGAAATAAATCCTGTACATGACAAAAGAAGTTACAATCTAGATGGTTTACCATTGGAAGAACAAAAGCTAGCATTTGTATTTTCAGCCGATGATAAAACTGCTGCTAAGTTATATTCTGGATCAGCATATTATCAGGCACGTAAATATTTAGATGAACTGATGATTAATATCGGAGCAAATTTGTCATACAACATAGCAGACGAGGAGTCCTTTAATCATCTAGGAATTAAAAATATTGCTACACCATATGAAAAAAATAGATCAGCAATATTAAAAACTGATCAGGGTGAAATTGTAGGTATAGTAGGGGAATATAACAAAAATATAAGCACAAAATTAAAACTGCCAGCTTTTAGTGCCGGTTTTGAAGTTGATATTAATTTTCTGATGAAAAGTTCTAATAAAGTTTTAAAATACGTATCCGTTTCAAAATTTCCAAAAATAAGCCAGGACGTAACTTTTAAAGTACCTTCAAAAGTATTATTCGGTGAATTCAATAGCTTCATATTAAATTGCCTTAACGACAATAAACCAAAAAATACCGATATTATTTTAAAATTACTTCAAATTTATCAGCCAGATGGTGAACAAAAAATTAAAAATATGTCTTTTCGTATATGGTTGAACAGTTACGATAAAACTCTCACGACTGAAGAAATTAATCATTTACTACTAGTAACATCGAAGTTAGTTGAATTAGAATTTAAAGCTTTTAGAGTATGACTAGGAAATACTTAGGTGCATTATTTATATTGCTTACCGCAATTGTATTTCTGTTCTCCTTTACTAAAAAAGTCAGTGCAGATGTTAATAATTTTGTTGTAAATAATTTTTCAGCATCTTATGATTTAACAAATAAGAATAGTGAAGGCAGTCTTCATATAGTAGAAAATTTACAGGTAACCTTTTCAGATCAAAACCATGGAATACTCCGTTCTATACCGCTTAATTATCAAGGACATAAAGTAAAATTACACATAATAAAAGTAAGTTCTGCATCTGGAGCACCATCTAATTATTCTACCGAAATTCAAAACGGTAATTTAGTATTAAAAATCGGAAATCCGAGCGTATTAATTTCAGGAGTTCAAACGTATTCGATTGACTATAATGTCGAAAACGTAATTAATTTTTATAATGATCACGATGAATTTTATTGGGATATTAACGGCGATCAATGGCAGCAATCATTCGAAAAGGTATCAGCAAACATCACTGTTCATAAAGATAGTGTTATAGATAAGAAATGTTTTACGGGTCGATATGGGGCTACCAATAAAGACTGCACAATTACAGCTGGAGCTATTAATAGCACTTCTAATACACAGCAAGTAAGCATATCGACAAATAACATATTAGCAAGCAACCAAACTCTTACTGCAGTTTTAAGCCTTAAAAAAGGTGTATTTAAAAAACATACTTTTAAAGATTTAATATTCTTAAATATAAGCACATTTCTTCAAATATCATTATTGCCATTATTTACGTTTATATTTTCATATTTAATTTGGAGAAAATACGGTAAAGACATAAAAGGTACCGGTATTATCGTGCCTCAGTATAGTGCGCCTGATAATTTATCACCAGCTGAAGTAGCTACTATAAATTCATACAAATTGAGTCCAAAAGACCTATCAGCTACCATTATAGATTTAGCAATAAGGAAATATTTAAAAATAACAGAGATAACTAAAAAAGGACTTTTAACAAATACTTCTACATATAGATTTGATAGACTTTCTAGTGATATTTCCAATCTTCGCCCACATGAAATAATAATTCTTCATGACATTTTCGATCAAAATAATTCAAATTCTGTAGAATTGGATACTCTTAAAAATCAGTTCTATTTAACATTACAAAAACTTCAAAAATCGATTCCCGATAACTTGATAAAGGTAGGATACATTGCAAAAAACTCTAAAACATCTGGTATATATTTTCATTTAGTTTCTGTATTATTTATCATCGTTGCTTTTGTTTTACGCGATTGGCTAAGCCTAGGTCTGGTTGGGAGTGCAATAATTTTGAGTGTATTTGGAATATTAATGAATAAGCGGACAAAACTAGGTGCAGACACAGAAGATAGCGTAAAAGGACTTAAACTATATATTGAAGTTGCTGAAGCTGATCAAATTAAAATGCTTCAAAGTCCGGGATCCGATTATCCGCAACCCGCGAATGTGCCCGAAAAAACAGTAACATTATTTGAAAAGTTATTACCCTATGCAATTGTACTTGGGGTTGAAAAACATTGGGCTGAAAAATTTCAAAATATTTATGTAGAACCTCCACAATGGTTTAACGGCAATTGGACAACATTTAATACGATATATCTTGCGACCAGTCTTATGAATAGCGTTAATACGATGAATACGAATTTTTCACCTCCACAAAGTTCAACTAGTAGCGGTTTTTCAGGCGGTGGATTTTCTGGTGGCGGCGGTGGCGGCGGCGGCGGTGGTGGATGGTGAGAATATGCGAAATTCAGGATTTTTTATGATCTTGAGTTGTTTGACAACACTTAGCATGTTAAGCTTTTAAGTTAGAGATATGAAACACATTTTTAGAATACTCCAGTCAGCTAAGCAATTATGGCATTACTATATTGCTATAAGTGTGTTCACTATACTTCTTAGTCTCATGGGTTTGTTACAACCGCTTTTATCTGGTTGGGCAATTGACGAAATCAGAAAAGGGCATTCGGCAAGCGTAAAATACGTAGTTTTGCTAGCGGTTGGGATATTTATTACCGATCTATTTAGCAATTTGTTTAGTAATATTGGCGGCTATTTAGGCGATCAAATGACTGCAAAATTAAATAAAATATTAAGTTCTAGATATTATCAGCACTTAATGAGTCTTCCTCAGCAATATTTTGACACTGAATTATCCGGAAAGATAATTAATCGTCTAAATCGATCAATCGTTCAAATTACAAACTTTATGCAGATGATGAGCAATAACTTTCTGCAATTTATTTTTAGTACCGTATTTGCGCTAATTGTAGTTTCAATTTATAGCTGGCAGGTTGCACTTATGCTTTTTGCGCTATATCCAATATATATATGGCTAACATTTAGAAGTAGCAGTACTTGGCAAAAATATCAGGCTAAGAAAAATTTACATACTGATATTGCTAGTGGTAGATTCGCAGAATCTATAAGTCAAGTAAAGGTCGTAAAAAGTTTTATCCAAGAAAAACGAGAACTGCTTTTCTTTGACAAACATATGGAAAAAGTTGTAAAAACGAATCAACCTCAGTCAAAATTTTGGCATAAACGTGATATTCAGCGACGGATAGTATTAAATTTAATTTTCTTCGCCGTCTACATGTACATATTTATTCAGGGGGCTCGTGGAGTACTATCGCCGGGTCACGTCGTAGCTTTAATACTGTATGCTCTACAGATTAGAATTCCTATTTTTACCATTAGTTTTTTGGTTGAAAATACTCAGAGAGCTATATCTGACAGTCGAGACTACTTTGAAATAATGAACTTAAATCCCCAAATAAAAGATATTTCTAATGCTAAGCGACTATCAGTGTCTGACGGAGACATAAAGTTTAACGAAGTGTCGTTCGCTTATGACAAAGAATTAGTATTAAAGTCAATTAATCTAGATATTAAGGCAGATACCCGAGTAGCATTAGTGGGAGAAAGTGGAGAAGGTAAAACCACTATAACGAATTTATTGATGAGGTTATACGAACCTCAATCTGGTGAAATATTAATAGACAATCAGCCAATAAACGATGTTACTCAAGAATCGTTAAGAGAAAATATTGGAGTTGTTTTTCAAGATCCGGCACTTTTTAGTGGTTCAATATTTGAAAATATTGCATACGCAAGACCATCAGCAACCACTGCTGAGGTTGAAGCTGCCGCAAAAGCAGCAAATGCCAATGAATTTATCGATAAATTAGAAAAAGGCTTGCAAACAGAAATTGGGGAAAGAGGGCTTAAACTTAGTGGCGGTCAAAAACAGCGTATAGCAATTGCTAGAGCTCTTCTTAAAAATGCCCCGATTCTAATATTAGATGAAGCAACAAGCAGTTTAGATAGTAGGAGTGAAGCAATGGTACAAGAAGCTCTCCAACATTTAATGAAAGGACGTACAACAATTATTATTGCGCACAGACTCAGTACGATTCAAAACGTTGATCAAATAATAACTATTAAAGATGGTCAAGTAAATGAAGTTGGCAGCCCTGCTGAGCTAGCCATTAGCGATGGTATATATTCTCAACTTCTAAAATTGCAGGGTGGTACGTCAGAAGCTATAAAAAAGAAGCTCAAAGAATATGAAATGGCAAATTAATAAGCTAAGCTATTTACTATGAGGCGCGCTGCAAGAACAATCGTAATAAATAATGCTAATTTACTTGTAATGCACAGAAATAAGTTTGGCACTGAATATGACACGTTGCCTGGTGGCGAAATTAATATCGGTGAAGAACCTATAGATGCAGCAGTTAGAGAAACCAAAGAAGAAACATGTATAGAAATCGCTAACCCAAGACTAGTTTTTTTGGAACATGCTGGTGATATATTTGGAGACCAATATGTGTTTCTGTGCGAATATGTCAGCGGTGAACCAGTGCTCGATGCAAAATCTACAGAGTTTTCCATTAATGAAATGGGCAACAACTTATACCAACCTAGATGGCTTCCTCTAAAATCTCTTGATACAACCAAGTTTGTCAGTGAAAAACTAAAATCTGCAATATTAGATTGTATATCGTCTGGATGGCCAGAAAAGGCAATAGAAATAACTAGCTAACAATTGATTCACAGGTTATACTACTACGGACAATAAAGGAGTTATCTATAAATGGCCAAACCGCATGAGCGTATTTTTGCTTTAATTGCAGCAGTTTTATTTCTATCGACTTCAGTTGCTTTTAGTAGTGTAGTTATTTGGCAAATTTACAAAGACAATAAAGACTCAAAACAAACTGCCCAAGCTCAAAAAGCTGTAGCCGATGTGCAGAAAAAAACACAAGGTTGCTCGATTGGCTCAGTTCCTTCTAGTGTAGAAACTGTTCCAGAAACATTTAAGCCTGATGGCCCAGTATCCACTCTTGGGACCATAGATTTAAAACCAGGCACTGGGACTGCTTCAAAAGCTGGAGATTGTTTAATAGTAAAGTACAACGGCACATTGGCTAGCGATGGTACAAAATTTGATGGTAATTTTGATAAGCCTACTGCCCTACGATTTCAGGTAGGACAGGGTAGTGTAATAAAAGGCTGGGATCAGGGAATGATTGGAGTAAAAATTGGCGGTGTTAGACGTTTAGTTATCCCTGCTGCACTAGCTTATGGAGCCCAGTCTGCCGGCACTGTTCCACCAAACTCGGATCTTGTTTTCGCTGTAGAACTGATAAAAATACAACAATAAAATATAAGCTGTTAGGTTCGGCGATTACAGATTGGATATAATAAAAAACACAACATATAGCGGTATTGCATTATACATATACGCTATATACAATAATATAAGCATAACAAAATATAAATTTAAGGAACTGAAGATGGTAAAAAACATTACAATTTATACGACTAATACTTGCGCTTACTGTCCGATGGTTAAGAAATGGTTGCATGCCAAGGGGTATAGTTATGACGAGGTAAACGTTGAGACTAATCCTGAAAGACAAAAAGAGTCATTCGAATTAAGTGGACAGCTGGCTGTGCCAGTGACGGTTGTTACAAAAGAAGACAATAGCCGTGAAGTAGTTGTAGGATACAATTTAGCAAAACTCGCTCCTGCTGTTTCGTAAATTATGAAACTTAAATATTTATAAACTCAGTTTAGTCAGATGGTCTAATTCATAATCAGAAGGATATATGGCAAATTCAAACGAAGTACATGACGTAATTATGATCGGTGCCGGACCTGCAGCTTTAGCGGCTTCAATCTATACTACACGTGAAGATATAGATACCGTATTATATGAAAAAGGCGTAATTGGCGGTCTGGCAGCTATCACAGATTGGGTAGACAATTATCCTGGATTTGCAGATGGAATCGCTGGGTTAGAACTTGCTGACGGATTACAAAAGCAAGCCGAAAGATTTGGCGCCGATATAAGACTTGGAGAGGTTTTGAGCCTTGAAAGTGCTGAAAAGTTAGTTAAGCTGTCTACGACAGACGGCGATATGTACGCAAAAGCTGTACTTATAGCAACAGGAAGTGATTATAAAAAACTAGGAATTCCTGGTGAAAAAGAATATTACGCACGTGGGGTCCACTACTGCGCTACATGCGATGGAGCTTTTTATCGAGACAAACGATTGGTAGTTGTTGGCGGGGGGAATTCTGCCGTACAAGAATCAATTTTTTTAACAAGGTTTGCTTCACATATTGATTTATTGGTTAGAGGTCCAAAAATGAGGGCATCAGAAATCCTGCAACAAGAACTAAAAAAACACTCAGATAAAATTACAGTACATCTCAATACTGAAACTAACGAAATAAAAGCTAATATAGATAATAAAGTTGACAAGGTAGTTGGAACTGACGTTTTAGCACATAAAACTATAGAATTCTTAACTGACGGCGTTTTTGTTTTTATTGGACTATTACCCAATACACAATTTTTACAAAACAGTCAGGTTGAATTAGACGAATTAGGAATGATAAAGACTAATAATGATTTATCTACATCTTTAGACGGAGTATATGCTGCTGGAGATGTTAGAAGCGGTGCTACGATGCAGATTGCAAGCGCTTCTGGAGAAGGTGCTACCGCTGCACTGATGATACGCAAATATCTAGAAGCACATGCTGGCTAAAAAAATACATATTATACTTGATTCAGACTCTAAAATATCTTCTAGACCAAGAAGTAAAAAGTATTTTAAATTTAATAACTTTTTAGCTTATACTCGAGCTGACAGAAATCTAAGAAATTTAATAAACAAAAAATTATCTGACTACAATATTACCCTAATGGGTTGGTTATTACTAAACGTAGTAGATAATAAAAAAGATATCGGAATTAATATGTCTGAAATTGCATCTAACCTGGACGTGACTATGCCTCAAGCAAATGCGATAATTAATCAATTATTAAATCAAAGACTTATTAGGCAAAAAACACAAAGAAATGATCGCAGGACTAAACACATTTTAATTAGCGCAAAAGGAAAAAACTTAATATTAAAAATTGATGCTGATTTAAATTTAACTAGTACTGAGTGGTTTAGCGCTGTACCCGAAAATTATTTTGTTTTTTATTGGAGAGTTGTTGAGCTTCTAGCTCAATCGAAAAATATAAATGACTAGTTATTAATTATATTCAATGTATTTTTTTAATATGACTCATATCCTGGGAAATAGTCTGTTATGATATGGCGTTTATCAATTCCAATAATATTAAACTCACTAACAATCTGTTCGACCATAGGTTCGGGCCCAGAAATATAAAAATATTTATGATCGAAGTTTGCGACTAAATTAAATATTGTAGAAACCGTTAACTTTTCTTTTTTTTCGCTTGTTAGTAAATTAATTTTTAGTAAAGGTGCTAATAAGAGTAAATCTAAGAATATTTGTTCGTTTTGCTTATTGGTAGCGTAAATTATTTCAGCTGTACGAGTTTCTTGCTTATCAATCTGCCATTTAATCATGCTTCTAACTGGTGTAATTCCTATCCCGCCGACAATAAAAACTATAGGGATATTCATATCTTTAGGAAGTACAAAATCCCCCATTGGTTCAGACATATATACATCATTGCCAGGTATTAACTCATTTAGTGCATTTTTAAAAGAACTTTTTTTATTTGTAATTCTAGTAGTAATGCTCAAAAGATCCTCAGTTGGAGAAGATGATAGTGTAAACCATCTTTTATCTTTTCGCTCGTCAACTTTTTTATGCGGTATAACTAACTCGATATACTGACCTGGTAGATAATCTATCTTTATTTTTGATTTAAAATAAAATGTTTTAATATTGTTTGTTAAATTAGTTGAATGATCAAAAGTTACATACATGAATGTTACGTAGATTTATATTTTTTAGAATTGTTAAAATATTCGGGATGATTGGTACAAATACCAACTTTTGGATATAACATTCCGATCATTTTAGCTATTACCTTATTATCAATTGTAAAGACGAATAAATCTAATTTAGCCCTTCTGGCCAACCAATAAGAAAAAGGATTCAGTAACCAATAGTTAAGTCCAACACCATTAAGCTTACGAGCTTTAGCTATCTGTATAACTTCCATATATTTCGTGTGTTCGTTTAAGTAAATCTTTATTTCTGGGCGCGCCTCCCTAAGCATTGTCATCTCGTCTAGTAGAAAAGAAAGGACTGCGTAGTCAATCTTGGGAAATTTATCTAAAACTTGAATTAAAAGATCAGCAGTATTTTCGTCTTTTATTTCAATAAGCAACTTATAATTTTTAACAAGATTTAGCACTTCAACTAGAGAAGGAATATGTGATTTGCCGTCAATTAATTTTATTTTATTAAGTTCGCTTAATGTTAAATCTGAGATTTTTTCACTTCGATTTGCTAGTCTTTTTAAATCGGAATCATGGAATACAACCAGCTGATTATCAGCTGTTTTCCTTACGTCAAACTCAATAGCATAAACTTTTGATTGAATGGCTAATTTAAAACTATCAAGTGTATTTTCTAACGCTAATCCAGCCGCTCCACGGTGTCCAATTATATTCATATATTGCTATTAGTGTACAATAACTTTATCGATAAATAGCTAATTAACTGGAGAAAATATATGGGATATCCTTTCAATAATATTACATTTGGCAAAGACAATGAATTCGTAAATACTGTTATCGAAATACCAAAAGGCTCTATGAATAAAATTGAATGGCAGAGACACGAGAAGTATTTTATTCTTGATAGAGTCGAACCGGGAATCTTTTCTAAGCCGACTAATTACGGTTTTATCCCGCAAACATTAGATGAAGATGGTGATGAACTTGATACGTTAATAATAACTGACGAACCTCTAATTACAGGTCTTGTAGTCGAAGCAAGGGTTATAGGTGCGCTAGATTTTGAAGATGATGGGGAAAATGATCATAAAATAATTGTCGTACCTGTTGAAGATCGACATTTAGGAAAAATAACTTCTCTCGATCAACTTCCAGAACAAGTAAAAAAACAAATTGAGCATCATTTTTCGCACTATAAGGATCTTAAAAGCGGAGGGACAATTGTACGAGGCTTTTTAAATATAGAAGACTCATGGAAAATTATTAGAGAATGTAGCGAAAGAGCAATTGAAAATAAATGGTGGTAAAAATCGGCATTTATTAATTGTTGGCGTTTTTAATGCACACTTGTAGTATCAGACATAAGCAGTTTATAATCAGAAATGAAAATTATAGCAACTACAAAATTCTAAGGAGGATAAATGAAAACAAAAGTTGGTATTAACGGTTTTGGCCGGATAGGCCGAAATGCTTTTAAAGTTGCTTTTGAACGGTCGGACCTAGAAATAATTGCAATTAACGACTTAACGGATACTAAGACATTAGCCCATTTGCTTAAACACGATAGCAACTATGGAACTTATAAAAATAAAGTTAGTTTTGATGAAAAAGGAATAATAGTAAACGATGTCCATGTCTTAGTTATAGCCGAAAAGGATCCAGCATTGCTTCCATGGAAAGATTTAAATGTAGATGTAGTAATAGAATCAACAGGATTTTTTGTAGATCCACAAAAGGCCAAGGCTCATATTACTGCCGGTGCTAAAAAAGTTGTAATATCTGCCCCAGCAAAGGGTGATGGTGCTACGACTATTGTATTAGGAGTAAATGAAGATAATCTAGATTCCGCAAACGACATTATCAGCAATGCATCTTGTACGACTAATTGTATTACTCCCGTTGCAGCTGTAATTGAAAGTAATTTTGGTATTGAAAAAGCAATGATGACTACAGTACACAGTTACACTGCCAGTCAGAAATTACAAGATGCTCCGGCCAAAGACCTAAGAGAAGCACGCAATGCTGCAGAGAATATAGTACCGACAACAACTGGTGCATCGATCGCTGCTGCCCAAGCCTTACCAGTCTTATCGGGAATTTTCGGTGGATTAAGCGTAAGAGTACCTACTCCTGTGGTTTCATTAGCTGACTTTGTCATTATTACAAAACGTAATGTAACCGTCGAGGAAGTAAACGAAGCCTTTAAGGTTGCTGCAAAAAATCCTTTTTATCAGGGGATTATAGATGTTACCGAAGAGGAATTAGTGAGTAGCGATTTTATAGGAAACAGTCATTCTGCGATTGTAGATCTTAATCTCACAGCAGTTGTCGACGGAAATATGTTAAAAGTAGTCGCATGGTACGACAATGAATGGGGTTACAGCAACAGATTGGTAGAAGTTGTTGCCGATGTAGGTCGTCTGCTAGCCAATCCAAAAACAAGTACTCCAGATACTACAACCGCATAATCAATCCAAGTTAATAGTTTATGAAAATATATCTCGGCGCAGACCACAATGGATTTTATCTAAGAAGTGATTTATCTAAGTTTCTTAGAAGTAAAGGTTATCAAGTAGGAGATGATGGCGATCAATTACTAGATCCAGCTGATGATTTTCCGATATTTGCACAAAAAGTTGTTAGCCATGTACTCAGTAGTGACGAAGAAGATCCTAGGGGTATTTTAGTTTGCGGAAGTGGCCAGGGTATGTGTATTGCAGCAAATAGATTTAAAGGAATCCGAGCAACATTAGGTTACGATATTCAATCAGCCAGGTCTTCTCGGAGCGACGACAACAGTAACATATTGTGCTTGCCTGCACAGATATTAGAAAAAGACAAAGCATATGCAATATTAGAAACTTGGCTGAGCACACCTTTTTCAAATGCACCTAGATTTAGCAGAAGATTAAAGGAAATTGATGAGCTAACTTAAATGGCAGTAATTTGTCCAACTGTTACTCCTAATAATTTACAGGAATACAAATCTCAGTATAGTAAAGTCTCGGAATTATCTAAGCGAATTCATTTTGATTTTATGGATGGAATATTAGTACCTACAAAATCACCTGATTTAACAGAAATAGATTGGAACGAAGACACAATAGCTGACTTACATTTAATGTATAAGAATCCACTAGTCTATTTGGATATGGTGATTAAATTAAAGCCAAATTTAGTTATTGTTCATGCCGATGCAGAGGGCAATTTCGGTGAGATAGCTCAAATTCTACATGATGCAAATATTAAAGTAGGAGTTGCGCTTCTACCCAATGATCTTCCCGAAGTTATTAAACCGGCAATCAATTATATCGATCATGTTTTAATATTTTCCGGAAAACTTGGATATTTTGGCGGTGTTATGGATATCAAATTATTATATAAAGTTGCGTATATTAAGAATTTAAAATCTGATATTGAAATTGGTTGGGATGGTGGCATTAACTCAAACAATATTAACGAACTCGTTCGAGGTAATGTAGATGTATTGAATGTCGGAGGATTTATCCATAATTCCGATAACGCTGCAACTGCTTATGCTAAACTAAAGCTACTAGTGGATGGAGAATAGTGAAGAAAAAATTATCGATTCAGGAACTTGAATTAATAGCTAATGATATCCGTCAGGATATTATTAAAATGCTATTAAAAGCGGGCAGCGGCCATAGTGCCGGCCCACTTGGAATGGCTGATATATTTGCAGCATTATATTTTGACGTTTTAAAACATGATCCGAAAAAGCCCGACTGGGACCAAAGAGACATGCTAGTAGTTAGTAATGGCCATATAGCTCCAGTTGTATATGCGACATTAGCTCGAGCTGGTTATTTTGATATCAAAGAACTGTCAACATTAAGAAAATTTGGCAGCAGGCTTCAGGGTCATCCTGAACGTAAATTATTACCTGGACTTGAAACAACAAGTGGACCTTTGGGGTCAGGATTAAGTCAGGCAGCTGGAATGTCTCTGGCAATGAGAATAGATGCTGACCATCATCGATGGATTTATGTAACGCTTGGTGATGGTGAGCTGGACGAAGGAAATGTTTGGGAAGCAATCATGTTGGCTGCGAAGTATAGACTTAATAATTTGATTGCTATTGTGGATAGAAACAACATACAAATTGACGGTACGACGGAGTATGTTATGCCACTAGAAGATTTGGCTGCTAAATGGGATGCATTTGGCTGGCATGTAATTGAAATTGACGGCAACAACATTGAAGCTTTTATAGACGCATGTGCAATGGCCAGAGCAATAGTAGAAAAACCAGTCGTAATTATTGCACATACAATCCCAGGAAAAGGAGTTGATTTTATGGAATATGACTTTCATTGGCACGGCATTCCGGTAGGTTTGCAAGATGTAGCTGGGGCTCCAGAAAAAAATAAACAAGCTACTATAGCTCTGCATGAACTTAGAACATTAAATGGTAAGATCCGGGGTGAACACGAGTGAGTGAATTACATTTAATCGCAGATATTTTATCGTCAAAAATTGAATCTGAACCGATACGCAAAGGTTTCGGTAGAGGTTTATTAGAAGCCGGCAAACAGAATGTAAACGTTGTGGCGTTATGTGCTGACTTAACAGGTTCTACACAAATTAGCATGTTTGCCGAAGAATTCCCAGAAAGATTTATTCAGGTGGGAATTGCCGAACAAAACCTCGTTACCGTTGGATCAGGTATGTCAGCACTTGGGAAAATTCCATTTGTCTCAAGCTATGCCGCTTTTAGCCCGGGCCGAAATTGGGAACAGATTAGGACAACTATTTGTCTGAATGATCGACCGGTAAAAATTGTCGGATCTCATGCTGGATTGTTTACAGGTCCTGACGGGGCTACACATCAAATGCTTGAAGACATTGCAATAATGAGAGCATTACCAAATATGGTAGTAGTTGTACCCGGAGACAGTCTTGAGGCTGAAAGAGCTACTCTCGCATTAGCAAAAGATAACCGTCCTGGATATATACGAGTTGCCAGAGACGCTTCTCCAATCATTACCACAGAAAAAACTCCGTTCGAGATCGGAAAAGCCTACGTTTACACTAAAGGCTCAGATATCACTCTAATAAGCACTGGAACTATGACATATCACGCTTTTGCAGCTGCAGAGAAGATGTTTTTAGATGGTATAGATGTAGAAGTGATTCATGTTCCCACAATTAAACCTTTAGATGCAGTTACGATTATTAAAAGCGCTCAAAAAACCAAACATGTAATAACAATAGAAGAAGCTCAAATTAATGGCGGTCTTGGCAGTGCCGTAGCAGAATTACTGGGAGAAGAATATCCAGTGCCGCTTAAACGTATGGGTGTTCGAGATAGATTTGGCGAAGCGGGCACACCGCAAGAATTATTAGAACACTTTGGACTAACATCTAAACATATTATGCTTCAAGCTCATCACATGCTAAAGTAGTTAAATTTCAGCCGAATACTCTTTTTCTCAGAGTAAATATACGTAATATTATTGTGAAAAAGTGAAGGATAATAAATTCACTTACGATGCCAATAATTCCAGATTTTATACCACTTATTTTTGGCCATTCCTGAACGGCTATTCTTAGAAGTCCACCGATGTAAGGTAGGAGCACACTTACAATTAAGTTAATATAAAAAATTAGAATACACAGTGTAAAAAATTGAAATATACTTCGTGAAATTAGATCTCGTAAAGGAGATCGTGTGTCGACGTTATTTGGATGTACAAATTTCGTAACAGCTAAGTCGTTACCGAGTTCACTAGAAAAATTTAGACCAAGCCAAATTAATACATAAACACCCAGTCCTACGACAGCCCAAAATATTGCAACTACAGCAGACTGAGCAATGCGATCTCCAACAAAATTTTCTACAATAGAATTAGCCGAATTTAGAACCGCGCTCTGAAGTTGAAATCCGTTTGGTAAATATATAAAGCTTCTTAAAAAAGTAGCGTTACTAGACACAAGTGTTATTCCGCAAAACGCAATATAAAATATAGTTTCACCACCTGAAGGTAAAAGCCAAGCTAGTATCGAATAGAATTTATTTTGTTTTGTCATATCGACAGTTCCGAATGTATTATATGCTATGCTTGAAAGCATAAGCAACTAAACTAGGTATCTATGGCATTAACACTTAGACAAATTAGAGAAAATTGTGAAAGAGCACGACAGACTATGGCAAGAGCACGGTCTGAGCATTTTGCTTTAGGTGCATTTAATTTGGACAACCAAGAAACCTTAAAAGCTGTTGTTGCTGCTGCTTTAAATAAGCAAGCTCCTGTAATTGTCCAGGTCAGCCAGGGTGAGGTTGACGCAATCGGTCTAGATAATGTACGCGATATGGTCGATAACTATATAAATAAATATGGATTAGAAATGTATCTTAACCTTGATCATTCGCCCACTGTTCAAGATGCAATTGCCGGCATAGAAGCCGGATTTGAATTTATTCATATTGATATATCGCAAGCAGAACATGATGCGTCTGAAGAAGAAATTATTAATAAGACCCGTGAAGTAGTCGAATATGCTAGATTAACTGGAGCATCGGTCGAAAGTGAACCGCATTATTTTGGTGGTAGTTCGAATGTTCATACAGAATCTATAAATTACGATGAAATTAAAAAAACATTTAGCACACCGGAAGGTGCCAAATCTTTTATAGATGCAACCAATATTGATACGTTTGCAGCTGCCGTCGGTAATTTGCATGGCCAGTATCCCGTTCCAAAGATGTTGGACTTGGATTTACTGCAAAAAATCAGAGAAAATACTAATTGCAATATTAGTCTTCACGGTGGCAGTGGAACGCCGGGTCATTATTTTATAGATGCCGTTAAAATCGGTGTCAGTAAAGTAAATATTAATACTGATATGAGAATTGCATATCGTAATACATTAGTAAAAGAATTGAACGATAATCCGTCAGAATTTGCAGTCGTTAAATTAATGGACGAAGTCATAAAAGCCGTACAAACTGTTGTTGAAGAAAAAATAGACAGTTTTAATGCTTCCAACAAAGCCGTTATGAACAAAATCAATGATTTCAACTCTGATAAACCTGTAGACGAAGAGGCATTTAATTAATTTACTTAGAATCTATGATTGCCGTTACATAATTTTTATGCCACAATCTGAGTAAGCAAAAGCATAAAATAAAGGGAGTGGGATGAGTCAATCTGGTCATATAGATGTGCTGAGTATCGGTGATGTAGTTACAGATGCGTTTGTAAAACTTTTAGATGACAGGGCATTAGTTTACGAGAACGACGACGGTAAATGGCTGGCTATGCCTTTTGGCACAAAGGTACCTTTTGATCATGCAGAAGTGATTGAAGGTGTAGGAAATGCTGCTAATGCTGCAGTCAGTTTCGCGAAACTGGGACTTAAAAGCGGTTTAGTATCGAATGTTGGATCGGACAGTTATGGTCGTGATATTATCAATGCTCTACACAATAAAAAGGTTGACTCAAGATTCGTTCATATTAACCCCAACAAAATAAGCAACTATCATTATGTTTTATGGTATAAAGAAGAGCGAACAATATTAATTAAACACGAAGAATATGATTACCAGTGGCCGAGATTCCGACATGACGATGTACCAAAATGGGTATATTTCAGTTCTATAAGTAAAAATTCACTTGATTCTTACCATGACCATGTTGCCGATTGGCTGGATGAAAACCCGGAAGTTAAATTAGCCTTTCAACCAGGCACATTTCAAATGGAAGCTGGCGCTGACAGATTAAAACGAATTTATCTTCGTACAGAAGTGCTGATTTTTAATCGTGAAGAAGCAGCAATGGTGACTGGAGGCAATCATCAAGATGTTCATGATTTGCTTAATAAAATGCACGGTTTAGGTGCTAAAATTGCAGTTGTAACAGATGGTCCTGATGGTGCGTATGCTAGCGATGGAGAAAATAGATATAGCATGCCGCTTTATCCAGATCCGGCTCCGCCAGTAGAACGAACCGGCGCAGGCGATGCTTTTGCCAGTACTTTTGTTGCAGCATTAATAAAAGGAAGCAATATTGAAGGAGCATTGCAATGGGCACCAATAAACTCTATGAATGTGGTTCAGCATATGGGTGCGCAAGAAGGTCTATTAGATCAAGCACAATTAGGTGAATTTTTACAAAAAGCTCCAGAATGGTATAAACCGCAACCTTTTTAAATCAATCTTTTATTTCGTTTGTTGGTTTGTTTTTATGTTCCTTTAATCCAATTAAACCTAGAACAGTACTGATACCTAAACCGGTATTTCTAATAATTCTTCCTTTTTTATTCTCAATAAAAGGTGTGGTTCCTACGGCAAGAGACATCATTAGTCCGGCCGCTTTTACTCTATTAATAGGAACAGCACTTATAGCTATATTGTCTTTCTCTCCAGTCGATCTTATCTTTGCCATTTCACGGTCTCGTAATACATTAACTCCAGCTATCGCACTGATAAAGCCAGCTGACTTATAGTTACCTTTTTTTATATCTCTAAGAGCTGAAAATGCAAGAAAAAAGTACGTAAATTTTTTATCTGCAAGATGATCTTTGGCTTTACCTTCAATACTTGTCGGTTCTTCTAATATTGCTGATGCTTTTCTGGCATCTCTGCCGTCTAGATAGTCCGTAAATTCAACAGCTGCAGTAGTAACTGCAAGTGGTACGCTAGGTCCATAAACTAATAGCACTGGCCCTATAACTAAGGCTGCTTTATCGCGAACATCTGTATAAAAATCGGCTCGAGCTTGAAGATAATGAGCATGTAATATTTCATTAGAAGTTATATCAGCACGCATTTGTAGCTATAACTCTATTTATTAATTAAACAATTTGCAAGCCTAGACTTTACTGAATAACACTAGTAATGATATGCTTAAGCTAATTATGTCGAGACTTTTATCTGATCTTTTGGGTGCTAATGAACCTATGTTTTCGATAAATTTAACTCAACTCGAAAGAGCTAGTGGTATGAGTAGCACCGACGTTAGATTAGTAGCAGATATTCTTGCTAAATCGTATGAGAAAACTCGGTATTTAGGATTAGATCCGAAAGATACTACTGGGAGTGAACTTTATCATGCACAGCTTAGCCTAATTAAACTACACGACAAGTTTCTAGTATCAGTTATCGGCGGAAACGATGTAGATGATGTTGAAGATTTGCTGCCACGTATAAAGCACATCGCAGAACGAATTAATGTTCCGAAGAGTGTATGGGTAATTAAACACAGCATAGCCAAACGACTACTTAAAGATCATCCGCCAAAACAAGTAATGAAGTTACTCGGGTATAGATCAATAGACTCAATGCTGAAGCGTGAGCCAGTTGGTGAGTTATACGGTGCATTTCGTTTTATTGAATCAAGTGCGTGGCAGAAAGAACATGTTGAGCAATATAAAAAATTAATTCCAAGTAATTTTGAGCAAAGACCAATAGAGTTTTTTCTACTTGATAGTAAAAAATGGTCGAAAATGAGTGATCAAAAAGTGCGGAGCTCTCACCATAATCTTCTACACTCGAAAGAAGTCGGGAGTATTTTAATTCTACCTATGCCAATTAAAAAGTTAAGCGGCATTACGATTACACTTTTACCACTCATATTGCACTATGTAAATGAAATCAGAATTTATAGTTCGTACTTTAAACACCAGCAAGTAAAAAACGACTTCGGATCAATTTTAGTTCAAACAATATTAAATGACCCTGAAAATCATGCGAATATGGCCGGCCAGAATATCCATTGGCGTGTTATCCAAAGGCATTTTGCTAGTTATAATAATTTAATTCATCCTAGCGTGTTCGAACCACATGTACAGGTAGAAGACATTTCATGGAGAAAAGCCGAAGATGTGCTTTTTAGGTTAGAACCAGCACTGCATTATTGGTACAACCTAGATTACGTAGGAGTCATTAAAGAGGGTAAAGCAGTTAGTTTTAACATGATGGATGTTGCCATAAATTATCTAAATAATCTGCCGTACGGCAGACACACGGCTCATCATATGAAGCGAAGCCTAATAAATGAGCTCTATTCTAGGTATTTGGATCATGGCCCCCTTCAGTCACAAGTACTCAGTCAACTTGATAATGAAGAAATACAAACTTCTAGATTAATTGGTGAGGTAGTCTAGATGAACTATGCTATCTGTGTTTCTGGAGCCGCAGCAGGATTAACTGTTAAAGCAGATAAAGATTTGGCAGAAAGACTCGGTACAGCAATTGCAAAATCAGGACACATTATTACAACTGGTGCTACTGTAGGGTTACCTTACTATTCTGCTAAAGCAGCTCGCCTTGCAGGTGGAATGAGCATTGGCTTCTCACCAGCTTCGAGTTTGCGAGAACATGTAAATAAATACCGACTTCCTATCGGTGTATTTAATTTTGTAAATTACACTGGTATGCATTATGTCGGTAGAGACGCCTATCTAGTATTATCTAGTGATGCAGTAATAACTATTGGCGGTAGATTTGGTAGTCTGCATGAGTTTACAACAGCACTTGAATCGAATACAATCTGTGGAATATTAATTGGCAGCGGCGGCACAGCAGATATAATACCAGAGCTACTACAAAAACTTGAGCCGATTCATATGGAGAATTTAATTTTAGAAGAAAATCCTGAAAAACTAGTTGAAAAAATTGTCAGCCGATTAGACTCGGAATATAAAGATATAGATACTAAATCTCTTGCAAATTGCTGGTATTTAGATGATGATTGTGACCCGAATGATGGGCGTATTCATACGAAATCAGCTCATAACGGATAGGATTAATAAAAGTACAACGATGAAAAAACTATCTAATCAGGGGTTTGAAACGATAGTAGTTTTATTGATTATTATTGTGTTAGGAATAATCGGAGGAACTGGGTGGCTCGTCTGGAATATGAATCAGAAAACGGAGCAATCATTATTTAACTCAACCAAAAGTCTTAATGATCCGACGACATCAGATTATAAGAAGCAAGAAGATCAGTTAGTCACTCCCAAAACTAAAAGTGAAGCATACTCTTGGCTATTATATAAATCTCCAGGTAAGGAATACGAAATAAACTTACCTGACGGATGGACGTTGTCTCGATATAATAATGACACCTCTTTATATGCTGACACTGCTGGTAGCATAGTCTATTCAAAAGGGACCTTAGCGAAAGTAACAGAGACTAGTGGTGGAAGAGATTTTTCCGGTGTACCGTTTATGTTAAATTATTCGAAAACAAGCGATTTATCAGTTCCTAATGGCACAAAGCAAAGTACATTTGTGACTGACAATCAGAATTTAATAATAGATAAATATTATTATTTAGTTACTACTGATCCGGCAGCTTTAGGTCCACCTAAAGGAACTAAAGAATACACGTACTGGGTTACTAAAGGAGATTATACAATTACCGTAATTCATGATGTTAAGCCAGGTGAAACAGATGAAACTTCTATAATTGAAAAAGCACTTAAAACAGTCTCATTTCTTTAGTATCCAGCCGATTGTTACAATACATACGTGAGCAAATTTCAACTCAAAAGTACATACACACCGACCGGCGATCAACCAGACGCAATTAGTAAACTATTTGCAGGATTGACTAGTAACGAAAAAGAACAAGTTTTACTTGGGGTTACAGGATCAGGTAAAACTTTTACAATGGCAAATTTAATTCAAAAAGTACAACGTCCGACGCTGGTATTAAGTCATAATAAAACATTAGCAGCACAGCTTTATTCCGAATTTAAAACTTTTTTTCCTAACAATGCTGTACATTATTTTGTAAGTTATTTTGATTATTATCAGCCAGAAGCCTATATCGCACGAAGTGATACATTTATCGAAAAAGACAGCAAAATAAATGAAGAAATAGACAGACTTAGGCATGCTGCAACAGATGCTTTATTAACTAGAAAAGATGTAATCATCGTAGCAAGTGTCAGTTGTATATACGGAATTGGATCAGTTGAGGATTATGGAAATCTGGCTGTAAAAATTAACAAAAGTGAAAGACGTGTTCGTGACAAGTTGCTTCGCCAGTTAACAGATATTCAGTATCAAAGAAATGATATTGATTTTCATCGAGGCGTATTTAGAGTGCGCGGCGACGTTATAGATATTTTCCCAGCAGGTGAAGAAGTAGCATATAGAATTGAATTTTTTGGAGACGAAATAGATAGAATAACGCGAATCGATCCTTTGACTGGAGAAGTGCTTGGAGTTCTAAATGAACTGAGAATTTTTCCTAGTAGCCATTATGTAACGCCGCAGGACAAACTAAAACATGCGTTGGGAAACATTCAAATTGAACTCGACGACAGAGTCAAGTTTTTTAAGAAACATGATCAATTAATAGAAGCGCAGAGAATAATGCAAAGAACACGATTCGATTTGGAGATGATGGAAGAAACAGGCTTTGTGAAAGGTATAGAAAATTACAGTCGTTATTTGACAAATCGAGAACCAGGCGAACAGCCAGCGACGCTATTAGATTATTTTCCAGATAATTATTTAATGTTTGTCGATGAGTCTCATATGACAATGCCTCAAATTAGAGGTATGTACAACGGAGACAGAGCAAGAAAAGAAGTACTGGTGGAGCACGGTTTCAGGTTGCCAAGCGCACTCGACAATAGGCCGCTAACTTTTACGGAATTTGAAAAACATATTAATCAAGTGGTTTATGTTAGCGCTACTCCTGCTGAATACGAATTGTCCAGAAGCGCAGATCCTGTAAGACAAGTAATCAGACCAACCGGGCTTCTTGATCCTATTATAGAGGTCAGGCCAATAGTAGGCCAGATAGACGATCTGATAGCAGAAATTCGAAATACGGTAGCCAAAAGACAGCGCGTTCTTGTAACTACTCTTACTAAGCGAATGTCTGAGGATTTAACTGATTATTTAAAAGAGATTAATATTAAAGTAACTTATCTTCATAGTGATGTCGACACATTAGACCGAACAGATATACTTAGAGATTTACGGCTAGGAACATATGATGTTGTAGTCGGGATAAACTTACTTCGCGAAGGACTTGATTTGCCTGAAGTTAGTCTAGTTACGATCTTAGACGCCGATAAAGAAGGTTTTTTACGCAGCGAACAAGCTTTAATACAAACAGTAGGTCGCGCAGCTAGACACGTTGAAGGACGAGTAATTATGTACGCTGACCACATAACTGGTAGCATGCAGCGCACTATTGACGAAACTAATAAGAGGCGAGTTATACAAAAAGAATATAATTCAAAACACAATATTACTGCTACTGGAATTAGTAAATTAGTAGAAAAACGGATGCGTGCTGATCTACCTGAAGAAGCTAAAAAAGCTAAGCTTGATCTTAAAAAAATACCAAAAGATGAATGGTCACATCTAATTAAAGATTTGACTGGTCAAATGGAACTGGCGGCTGCCAATCTTGAATTTGAAAAAGCATCTGAACTTCGCGACATTATTCTAGATATAAAGAAAAAAATATAATAAATTTGAGTTTAATTTATCCTATTATTAATTACATAGTTAAAATCAACATCTGGCAGCTTAAAGTTATGCTGTTTCATTTGATTTAGTAAACGCGTAAATCTGTCATGTCTCATTGCTTGTATTTCTGGTAGAGCTAAAGTTAAATGGCTTCCTGGCAAAATCAAAAATTCTATTCCAGGTCTATCGGCGTGAGCAGCTTGCCATGATTCATGCTGCGACATCTTATCGTTCTTAAAAAGTGTTCTTACACCGCGGGCATTAAGTGGTACAGCGTTTGCATATTTTCCAGATTCGCCGTTAAGTAGCGGCAAGATCCAAGCGATTTCATGTACTACATTCATCGGATGTAAATCAAAAGTACCCAGAAGTTCAGCGGACTCTGTCAAGCTCCCACTTTCCCGAACACCCTGTTCAGAAGTTTCTTCGGGTTACGAATAGTTTTAGCGTAGGCTCGTGGTGACATCTTGAGAGCGGTGTGGATTCGTTCGTTGTTGTAGTAAGACACGGCAGTTGC
>JBBQQG010000013.1:0-27159 GCA_038216175.1 Saccharimonadales bacterium (SeqCode) | reverse complement strand
CATCTACCAGTTCTTGAAGGAATTCAAAGTCATCAAATCCTGGTATACCGCCAGCTTGAGCAACTTGATCAAGTGCTTTTAATGTATCACTTTGGATTTCTAAGAACTCACTTTGCCGCGCACTTTGATGCAATAGGATCATGTTAAAACATATCGTACAATAATATTGATAAAAAAACAATATTTATTGAATAAAGTATATTGTTTTTTATTAGTCTTAACATAAACTTATATTTTGCATAGTAAATTAGGATTTAATCTATACATTAAAGTATTTATATATGAGAATAATTCTCTTATCATCCGTCAAATTGTCGCTTGAAAGACAGCTATCATGTAAGTGAATTGATCGTGGTCAGTCAATCTTGTTATTGTATTATGATGCTGCACTAGTGATAGTCAGTTTTTCTCAGCATTCGCAATATCGTCTTGAGTTATTTAAAAAATCATCAAAACCATTGATTATAGTCTCTCCGTTGACGAATTTAATAACGGCACTATCACTAAAGTAAGAGGAATTACTTTTGTCTTTACGATTTGGAACACAAGGAGTCGAAACTACTGGCATAGCTCAAAATATTCCTATCTCATATAAACCCGTGAGCATGCGCACAGACAACGCATAACATGAAGACTACGATTAATACTGCTAGGTAGGTTTTCTAGATTAAGTGATAACGGGAGGGTGATATGACTTACGACTATCCAGATGCGAACAAAAAACAGCGAAAACGTTCCAAAGTATTTTTTGAACAGTTCTTATTTGAGTCTAGAGAACCAAAAGATGATGTTGCCAATGACTCACCACCAGAGTTAGAAGCTGAGTTATTAGATAATAGTTTATCTATGACGCGACGGTTCAGACATATTGCCCAGCGATTAAGAAACCGTGATTAATATAATTAACGATGATATAGAACCTAGGGAACAGAGTCGAGAAGTTTTAGAGATGGCTCGTGTAGTGCTCACTGAAGCATTTCGTGCGCCAATCGATGGTGTGCCAAATTCAGAAGATTTACTGGATGAAGCATTCAGATTACGCAATTTGTCCGTAGAATTAGACTCAACAAATTTCTAATAGTGAAGACCGCAATTACAAGTATGGCTAAAGTTAATCTGGAGAGAGTACATGACCAGCTAAAGACTGTTGGTGTTGGCGCCATTGGTATAAGAGCGCCCGAGGTAAAAGAACTAGCAAAGATACTACATTCAGATGAACATATAGGAGGTGTAGTATACGGTCGCTACAGTAACGGCTTAGCTTGGTTGGTTGCGACAGATAAGAGAGTTCTGTTTTTGGACAAAAAAGCGTTTTTTATGACAACTGATGAACTTACTTACGATGTTGTATCGGGCGTAAAAAATAGTCATGCCGGCGTGTTTGCAGCTGTCATACTACATACACGGGTTTCAGATTATGCTATTCGATACGTCAGCCTAAAATGTGCCCGAATATTCACTGAATTTATTGAAACAAGGCGACTGGAGAGTGGAAGATATGATGTGCTATCGAGCCGACATGAGCAAGATGCGACTGAACTACCCTCATTTCAAAAGGTTAATGACGAGGGCTTAAATTACCTTAAAAGTCACGAACTGGCAGTTTTATCTACAGTTGACCGCACAGGTAATGTCCACGGAGCTATTGTTTATTACTTAGTCGACGAAAATAACTTTGTATACATACTCACTAAATCAGCTACTGGCAAAGGACGTAATATTTATGCTCACAGCCAAGTGGCGTTAACGATTCATGAAGCCGGAACGTTACAAACACTACAGCTTCAAGGGAATGCCGAAGTAGAAATAAATCAGGCAACTAAAGACAAAGTCTTTTCAGAAATTGTGAAACCTCGAGTTTATCAAGGAGTTAAGCAACTACCACCAGTCACTAAACTACAAGATGGTTCGTTTATGATAATTCGAATTAGCCCAACTCGTATCAGTTTCCATGACTACGCAGAACCCAGTCAAGCCTCGAAACCAAAGTAAAAAACCCCACCTTACATCAACTGTTACAATTTAAGACATGGGTTATTTATTTGTTTTTGGTTATGTGGTTCTAGTCGGTATTGCTACTTTTCTAATGAAAGTGAGTTTGAAGTCTCTCTCACCTTACCAATTAAACTTCCTTATGGGGGTTGGTATGATGGTCACAGGCATACCCGCGCTACTAATTGCGCATCGCTCGTTTAAGATGCCAGTAAAAGACTTACCGGCTGGAATAGCGATTGGCGTTATGATGGCGGTCGGTTCAATACTGTATGTTCTTGCACTCAATAAGCTGACCGTAAGCGTGGCATCTGTATTGGCGGCAACTTATGTAGGTGTGGTAGTTATTTTATCTATACTTTTTCTGAAAGAGAGTTTTGACTTAGTTAAGCTGTTGGGCATTCTGCTAACATTTATTGGTTCGTTGCTTTTGGTCTACAAATCTTAAACAACTAAGCATGACTCGAATTACATTAACAGGGTCGGAGTTTTCCGGAAATCAAAAAGAGACTGGCTTTGGTACCTATCTCTATCTGTAAATCTTTCTTGGTAGTACAAGTTCATTCGAATTGGAACTATATCCTTGAGGAGTTAAGCCGACGGAAGACACTACTTAGGGGCAACGACTTTTTAAGTTACTCGGCCGTGCAGGACTAAAACTTAAGTTAGTCTATTTCAATTGCTCGATTGCGGCCTTTTGAGCATCTGACATGTCGTTTGGGTCTTCTGGCCACGCTTCTGTTGAGTAAGGTATCAAACGTACAACTTTCTTGTCGCTTAGTTTTTGTTTGAGTTCAGCTTGAATTTCTTCAGGATATTCATCAACAAAAAAGAATGGTAACATTGGCGCACCGTCTCTTTTGTCTTCAATCATGATAACAGCCTCATCAGGTGTTGCGCTGAAAACGGCCCATAGTAGACTACCCTCGCTTATACCCCACCATCTTGGCTCACCATTTCTATCCATTTCTGGTGTGACCAGCCACCCATACTTCTGCATACGCTCCCATCGTCTCTCTTCATCTGTCATGTTTGACAATCGCTCGAAATGCTCTTTCATAGCTGCAGTGGCAACAACTTTTAAACATGCAATGGCTTTTGTAATTGTTTCGTAATTTTTCGGCTCAGCGTCAGTAAGCCCCAACTCTCCTTGTAAAATTGAGCTTTGAAGAATTACATCATTGATTTTTTTCTCTTCTGAATTTTCTATAAGTTCTCTAGGGACAATATGAGTTGTGTGTAGCAGAGGTAACCCGCCAGCAACTAAAAAGCGTTCTAGTTCAACATCGCCATTTATGTCTGGTCTGGCTATTTGTGCTATCTCCCACATATTTAATACTTCGCTAAACCGCCATAAAGGCATATCAGGAAGTGTTGCCAGGTCTATGGGTTCTCGCCCAGGAATCTCAAGTGGAACCGCTGTATAGTTAAATTCATCGTCCGCAGATGACCACTCCATCGGGCTTACAAGCAAATAAGTTTGAGCTGACTTTAACTCCCATACAGCTTGAGAGGTAGTAATTGGTTCAGCTGATGGTTCTTGTTCGAATGAAGACATATATTTAAGATGGCTGAATCTGAATGAATTAGCAAGCATGAGCAAAATCAAATACCCAAACAGGACTCGAACCTAAATAACAGAGGTAGCAATTTCGGTCAACAAAAAAGAGACTGGTTTTGAAACCAATCTCTATCTGTAAAGTCTTTCTTGGTAGCGGGGGGAGGACTCGAACCTCCGACCTTGTGGTTATGAGCCACACGAGCTGCCGCTGCTCTACCCCGCGATAAAGCCTGTAAATAGTAGCAAACAGAGGTAGAGTTGTCAAACTTCTTCATCTGTAAATCTAGGATATTTTTTATATGTAAATTAAATTTTGCTTGTTTGTATTATCTTCGTTGAAAATACATTTATTGCTTTAATTACAGGCATTATTTCTGTTCCAAGTATAGATAGTGTGTATATAACTTTAGTTTTAGACTCTTCACTGCGAGATATTAGGTTTGCGTCTTCCAATTTTTTTAGTCTATCAGTTAAAGTAACAGGGTTTAGATTATCGACATTTCTTTGTAGCTCACAAAAATGCTGCTCACCGGTAGATAATGCATCGATTATTCTAAGTGTCCAATAGTCACCGAGTAACTTTAATCCTGACACACATGTTTCGTCTTTTAAATTTAGTGAAGTCATAAAATAGTTGCTATAAATATTATAGTACCTTATATTAGTGTAGTACTATATATATTATAGTAGCACAAGTTTTAGGATTTTTCAATGTGTGGATCTTCTAAATGTAACAAATAAATGAAGTAAATATAGGGGTATATAAATGACTAAAGATTATTCGCAGATAGCTTCGGATGAAGCTATATTAAAAGCTAAAAGTTCGCTAGAAGTAAATGGGTTTACAGTTGAAATTGTAGAAAATATAAAAGATGCTCACGACAGAGTAATAGCTCTGATTCCTGAAGGGTCAGAGGTGTTTACAGCAACGTCAGTTACTTCTGATAAAGCAGAACTAACTGAGGAGTTAAACAATTCAGGTAAATATATCTCAATTAGAAATAAGATAATGCCAATGCGTGGACAAGTCGATAAAGTAATTGAAATGAAAAGATTGGGCTCGGCCACTGATTATACTGTTGGCAGTGTTCACGCTGTCACCGAGGATGGCCAAGTTGTAATAGCTTCGGCCACCGGCAGCCAATTCCCAAATTATGTATATGGTGCGAATCATGTCATATGGCTTGTTGGAACTCAAAAAATTGTTAAAGACTTGAATCAGGCATTAGACAGAATTGAAAGCTATGCTTATAAATTAGAAGACGCTAGGGCTCTAAAGGCTTACGGCATTCACTCGAATCTAAGCAAACTCTTAATTTATAGAACTGACCCGCATAAACGCGTTACAGTTATATTTATTAAAGAGTCAGTCGGGTTTTAAATTAAAACATAAGTAAATTGACAAAATAGCAAATCCATGTATAATATTTAGTGTTGTCATGACAAAATAAACAATAAAATTTAAAGACAGAATAATTTACATTCGTTTTACTAGTGGGCCTTAAATTATTTATTCAGAAAGGTTATACATTTAGTGAGCTTAATTAATTTTACTAATGAGCTTTTATATGAATATTTGCCGACTTCAGACGCAAATATCCTATTGCTAGACCCGATCATAAATGAACTTTAACAAAAAGGAAAAATAATGTTAATACAAGACATATTGCCTAGAACGTCAAAACGTTCTGGTACAAAATTGATAGCAAGTTATAAACGGCGTGTAGTCGTAAAAAGCTAACAAAAAAACAGAGCTTCCTCTAATAAAAGGGGAAGCTCCTGTTTTTGAGCGTGTTTCTTTGATAACAATATAGACCTTTTTTTGAAAAACAACAAGCTTGTGTTATTTTGGTTGAAAATGGTCATTACAGTTTAACTATGATATATTCACCTCTGTCTTTGTAAATGTATTTATATATAGATTTACTAACAATTAAACTATAATTTAATTATGGCGGCGTAGCTCAGATGGTTAGAGCGCAGGACTCATAAGCCTGAGGTCACTGGTTCAATTCCAGTCGCCGCTACCAAAGAGCTTATGCTTAGACCTCCATAAAAGGAGGTCTTTTTGTGTGAATACTTGCTATATCTCGATTATAGTGATATAATTTGTTTTAATTAAGGAGTTATATGGACATCAAAGGATTTGAAGTTTTACAGAATGAAGTTCTAAAAAGTTTAGCAGATGTTTCTAAACCTCATGAAAATGAGGATGATAGATTCGTAACAATTGAAAGCACCACTTCTAGAGATGCGGCCTACATAATGAATCTTTTAGATATTAAAGGTATGCTACACGACTCTAAAACCAGAAGGAATGATGCTCCTAGTCTAGCTTATGAGGGCAAGTCTCTTTTTACAGAACCTGGTCAAGGAGTTCTTCACACTGTTCTTCTCTTCAGAGATACTAGAGTAGAGTAGCTACCAGACTATTTTCTTACTTAGTAAAGTCTTTTTTCCTCACTTCACTCACTATCTCCCACATACCTACCAGTTCTTGCTTAAGTTGGTTCCATTTCGACCAACTCATGTCTACCAGATTTAGATGAATTAGATCCGTATATTGTATATAACCCTTGTAAAGCTTATGCTTAATGCATATGAAAAAACTAAATAAATACGACCAAGGTTTCGGAATTATAGAAGGAATATTAATTGTTGCAATAGTGTTACTCATTGGTATTGTGGGATTAATGATTTTTAAAAAAATAAAAAAGGCTAATGTAAACAGTAACTCGTCTATATCAAACTCTACAACTAAAGCAATTCCATCTGTACAAACAAAAATAGATTCAAAGTCACCAGAAGGACTAAAGGAACTTAAAGTTGGTACATTGACGATTAACTTTCCAAAAACCACGGATCCGATTACTGAAAATAAGCCGGATATATATAGTACAAATCTTGACGCAGTAGTCAAAGAATTTAAAGTAGAAGATTTAAGACTTTCTGTAAATAAAACTGACGGTTTTTATTATAACCGCGCTTTCAATGCACCAGCATTTTGCGACTATCAAAAAAATAACAATGCGTTTACCGCTAGATCGGGTCAGTATACAGATACTAATTGTAGTTTTGAGACGGTAAGTTTTAGCAATGTAAGTTTCTTTAAAGCCACGCCGGGTGACGAAACTTCAAGCGGAGTGATTTATATGACACCAACCAAAGGCAAGACTTATATGATTGTAGTAGGAAGCAATTTTGTAAGCTGGACAGACAAAGATAGCGATTCAAAAATTGCTCAATTAAAAGCTGACGTTAAGATCAATATCGATAATTTTATGAATCAATTCGTACCATTAAACAAATCATTATTTGAGTGATATTTAAATAGGTCAACTTTAAGTAATTTTTTTCGAATAATGCGCTACAATGTACTTATTTATTACTAGTTACGCCTTCGGCATCCGTACATTCTTTATTTCTACACTAGCGAAATATCCATGATTTTTTTGCCGGTATTTATGATATACAGATGATAAGCTATAGTTTATGAATATTGAAAATGTTAAAGGTGTGGTTTGGGATTTAGATGGGACTTTGCTAGATAGTTTTGGAATATTTGAGCAAATTATAGGTGAAGTAATTGAGGAGAGTGGTCACTCCATGCCAACGAATGAGTATATGTTGCATAACTACCACGGATCGTTAGAAGATACAGTTCAACGTATACTTGGTATAAAATCATCAGAAGAACTGGACACTATAATAAGTAGTTTTCTAAAAAAGCAGGAACATTATTATGCTGGTGATCTCAACACTCATTTATTTAAAGACGCCACCAATCTAGCTAAGCAAATTGCTTCGCAAGAAATCCCTCAACTTCTTGTTACAAATAGATATCACGAGGGTCGAGGTACTGCCAGTCCGAGATTTATTATTGCTGCCACAGTATTAGCTGATTGTATCAAAGAAATTTATCCCGGCGATCAAGTAGAATATCGAAAACCTGATAAGCGTTCGGTTGGCGACTGGTTGGAAAGAACTCATATTATTCCACGCGAAGTAATAGTGATTGGTGACCAATTTGTTGATGCACAACTTGCGTTAAATCTAGGGTGCCGAGCAATTCTGATCAATCGAAACGGCGAAATCCCTCACCTCGATAATTTATCTGAAAATAATCATGAAGATATCATAACTGTTGATAGCTTGGACAATGTTCAACTTTTTAAATAATTAATAATAATTCAGATTATTAAGTTAATTATTCTGTTAAGTTTTTTAGCAGACTCAGGGTGTTCGGTCCGATACCATTTATTTTATTTTCTTCCAGCCACTTATTTGCTGAAGCAGCATTGCCGACTAGGTTAGGTATTTCATAATCTTTAGCTAATCCGGGTTTTAGAGGAAATTCCGGATTAGTACTGGCCAGTTCAAATACTCTAACCCAGATTATCCCAGCTCCACGTCCCCAGGAATTCAGAAAGTCTTGTTTGTTAAATTCTTGGTTATTATCTAAATTTTCAATGCTGCCAACTCCGTAATGAACGCTTGCCTCGGTGCTAATTCTGCCTAAGAAATCTATAAGTTCCGGAATTTGCTCAACCGAGATTTGACCTTCTGCTTGAAACCAAAATGGTACTGATTCTCCCTGTACTGTCTCAGTCATATTAATTATTTTGAATCAAAACTAAGAAATAATGCAAGTAAAATACTCACACTGGGAATAAGAGACTGTTAAGATAAATGTATGGATATAGTGGTAGAGCCAGGTACGTATGTTTTAGCAGTTTCCGGCGGTGTAGATTCTATCGTACTGCTGAACCATTTGATAAAACAAAAAGATCTGAAACTGATTATTGCCCACTTTGACCATGGCATAAGACAGGACTCGGTCATAGATAGAAAGCTGGTACAAGAATACGCTCGTAAATTTAATCAACCATTTGTGTTTGATCAGGGCAATTTAGGTGACCGGGCAAGTGAAGATATAGCTAGACGGGCGCGGTACGATTTTTTACATAAAGTCAGAAACAGCAGCCGAGCTAGGGCGATAATTACTGCGCACCATAAAGATGATTTACTCGAAACTATGATTCTTCAATTACTACGTGGTACAGGAAGACGGGGGTTATCGCCGCTAAGCTCGAGCTATATCATTCATAGGCCTATGCTTCACCTGACAAAACAGGAAATAATCGATTACGCTAAAAAAAATTCTATTGTTTGGCATGAAGATAATACCAACTTCGATACAAATTATAAAAGAAACTTCGTAAGACATAATTTAATTCCCAAGCTTGATCCTAAAAGCAAACAAACTTTACTCGATATCGCTGGGCATATGAAAAAAATTAATCAAGAAATAGACAATCTTCTAGATTTGCATTTGCATGTCCAGAATTTGTTGTCAGCTTTAGATAGATTGTGGTTTATATCATTGCCACATGGTGTTGCCAAAGAACTGTTAGCTCATTGGTTGAGACGGAATAACATTCGTTCGTTTGATAAAATGCTGATAGAAAAATTAGTCGTCCAGTTAAAAACTTTGTCAGTAGGCCAATCTACCGATGTTAACAAGCTGTATTTAATAAGAGTATCAAAGCAAAGTTTGGCACTCGAACGTCGAGACCGCTAGTAAAGTTATAATCGGCTCTGTATAATAGGTGTCTATGGACAAGAAACCATTTCGTTTAGGGCAAGGTGGAAACCCGAAAAAGAAGAACATAAAGAATATTGGCTTTATGATTCTTCTAGTATTATTCGGTCTAGCAATCTTTGCATCGTATAACCGCTCAACTCCGCTAGATAATGTATCTTTATCAGATGTCGTTAAACGAGCCAACCAGGGGCAGTATTCTAAAATAACTGCAAAAGGTGGCGGACTTGAGATTACCAAGAAAGGCGATTCCAAACCGACGATTAAATCGTTTATAAATAACCAAGTAAGTTTAAAAGAAGAAGGTGTAGATTACTCGAAAGTTACTGTTGATTACCAGCCAGAATCAACGACTGCATCAACCTGGCTGAATATTGGAGCCGGAATCTTGCCGGTAGTAATCATTAGTTTTGTACTTTTCTTCATGCTTAGGAGTGCTCAGGGGCAGGGTAACCAAGCGCTAAGTTTCGGAAAAAGCAAGGCCAGACTTTATGGTAACGAAAAAGATAAAGTTACATTTGCCACTGTCGCCGGTAGCGAAGAAGCCAAGCAAGACCTTCAAGAAGTCGTAGAATTTCTAAAGTTTCCTAAAAAGTTCGAATCAGTAGGAGCGAAAATTCCAAAAGGTGTGCTACTTGTCGGTCCACCCGGTACTGGTAAGACGTTGATGGCTAGAGCAGTAGCCGGTGAAGCAGACGTTCCATTTTTTAGTATTTCCGGTTCTGAATTCGTTGAAATGTTCGTTGGTGTCGGAGCTTCGAGAGTCAGAGACCTTTTCGCAAAAGCAAAGAAAAATGCTCCTTGTATTATCTTCGTAGATGAAATTGATGCTGTCGGACGTAGGCGTGGCAGTGGTATGGGCGGCGGTCACGACGAAAGGGAGCAGACTCTAAACCAGATTCTAGTAGAAATGGACGGATTCGAACAAGGAACGAATGTTATTGTGCTGTCTGCTACCAACCGGGCCGACGTGCTTGATCCAGCGCTATTAAGACCAGGTCGATTTGATAGGCGAGTCGATATTGGCCTGCCTGACAGAAAAGACCGTGAAGCAATACTAAAAGTTCATTTTTCTAAAAAGCCTGTTTCTAAAGACGTTGATCTTGACGCGCTGGCAGCTAAGACTGCCGGATCATCTGGTGCTGATTTAGCCAATATAACAAATGAAGCTGCTATTCTAGCAGCTCGGCACAACCGCAATGAGATTATTCAGAGCGACGTAACCAATGCGTTTGAAAAAGTCGCGATCGGGCCGGAGCGTAAAAGCAAAGTTATGAGCGACAAAGAAAAAGAACTGACGGCATATCACGAATCAGGGCACGCGATTGTCGGGCACATATTGCCTGACAGTGATCAGGTGCATAAAGTCACAATAATCCCAAGAGGCGGCACTGGTGGCGTTACTTGGTTCATTCCTCCAGAAGACAGGAGCTATCACAGCATAATTGATTATAAAGATGTGCTTGCTCGTATGTTAGGCGGACGAATTGCTGAAGAAGTAATCTACGGACCAGATCGGGTTACTACTGGTGCAGGCAACGACCTGCAAAAAGCAGCTGAACTGGCTAGAGATATGGTGGTTAACCAGGGTATGGGCACAAAACTTCGCGATCAGGTATTCCATGTTGAAGAAGGCATAATGCTTGAGAGAGTTATGCATGAAAGACAGTACTCGGATGAAACGGCGAAAATTATAGACGACGAAGTAGAGAGCCTGATAACAGAAGCCGCTAAACGCGCAAGACTTGTAATAAAAGCGAATCAAGATAAGCTAGAAGAACTTAAAAAAAGGTTACTGGATAAAGAAACTGTTGAAGCCGATGAAGTACTGGATGTGCTAAAGGGCGCGATTATGCCAAAAGCGGCCGCACTTTATTAATTTTGATCTATTCGAATCTATTTTTTACTCCTATAATAGTTCGAAGTGAATCGTTTACTATCGCGTGCTAATAAACGCATAAGCTTCGGCAGTGCGGCTACTCTCTTAATCGGTGTGGCTTTACTTGGCCAGCTGCTTGGTTTTTTCAGAAACCGTTTAGTTAGTACCAATTTTACACAGGTAAATCCTGGTAGTACCGATGCTTTTTTTGCTGCTTTTCAGATACCAGACTTCTTTTTCTTAACCATAGCAGCCGGTGCTTTAGGTGTGGCATTTATGCCAGTGCTTGCCGATAGGCTACATAACAATGATCGGGCAGGAGTCTGGGAACTTACCAGCAGCCTGCTGAATCTGTTGGCGATTGTAATGTCGGTAGTAGCTGTCGTGATATTTATTTTTGCCGAGCCGCTTCTACATAATATTGTGGCGCCTAAATTATCTCCATCCCAGCTCCACGATGCGACCATGATTATGCGGATTGTTGCGCTAAATCCACTGCTATTTACGCTTTCAGGAATATTAACAAGCGTACAACAGTCGTTCGGGCGATTCTTTTTCTTTGCAATTGCTCCACTTTTTTATAACACAGCGATAATCGCCAGCGTTTATTTATTCAAACATAATCTCGGTATTGTCGGTCTTGGTGTAGGTGCAGTAATTGGAGCACTGCTCCAGCTACTTGTAGCAGGACTAGGGCTATGGGGGCTCAAGTTCAAGTATAAGCCGAAGATTAATTTTCACTCGGGGGACTTTAAGTTAATCCTGCGTCAATTGCCGGCTAGATCGATTGACCAAGGGGTAGATTCAATCAACAGTATTGTTGAAACAAATCGGGCAAAATTCTTAGGTGACGGCCCAGTCAGTTACTATAACTATGCGACAACACTTCAAAATGTGCCGATTATGCTACTCGGTACATCGATCGCAACAGCCGCTTTTCCGAGGCTTACGGCCAGATTATCTCAAAAACGTCCCGATTTATTTAACCGAGATTTTTTACATATTCTTAGGATAATGATCTGGATTGCAATGCCGGTAACAGTTTTAGCATATTTCTGCCGAGGCTATCTGGCTAGGTTGCTCTACGGCGACGTTGAACCAAACGTTGCTTTAATATTCGGTTATTTATCGATAGCTATCTTTGCCCGTATAGTCTATAGTATGCTGTCTCGTTATTTTTATGCCCATAAAGATACGCGAACACCGCTGTTTGTTTCACTGTTTACGATTGGACTTAACATTATCCTGGTATTCCAGCTGGCTAAGCCATCAGCATATGGTATTACCGGGCTTGCCTTAGCTCAATCTATTGTTGCAGTAATTGAAGTGATAATCTTGCTAAGCATAATGCTGATACGTGACCCCAGGTTCTTTAACATCGTATTCTGGGGTGCCTGCATGAGGATATTGTCAGTTACCGGCTTTAGTGTTTTAACAGCTTTTATTATGATCTCGATTCTGCCACTTGAAAAAGCTGATCGCGGATTTATTACACTTGGTCTTAAGCTGGCCAGTATTATGGGTGTGACTATGCTTGTTCATATCAGCATGTCAGCACTTTTCGGCTTAGAAGAAGCGACAGTAGTATTAAAAAAGAGCTACCAGTTCATTTTTAGGCCCGTACGAATTCAATAATCTCAGCTACCTCTGTTATACTGTCGTTAACTATGGACCAGACCCTAATTAGAAACTTTTGTATTATCGCGCACATTGACCATGGTAAAAGCACACTTGCCGATCGTCTGCTCGAACTTACTGGTACCGTTGAAATGCGTAATATGAAAGCCCAGATGCTAGATAAAATGGACCTTGAACGAGAAAAAGGGATAACAATTAAGCTGGCACCTGTCAGGATGACATATCGAAATCATGAACTTAATTTGATAGATACTCCAGGCCACGTCGATTTCAGCTATGAAGTGTCGCGTAGTCTAGAGGCCTGCGAGGGCGCAATACTAGTTGTCGATGCCAGCCAGGGCATCCAAGCTCAGACGCTAGCTAATGTATATTTAGCTCTGGCAGCTGATCTAAAGATAATCCCAGTGCTTAATAAAATTGATCTGCCTGCTGCTGATGTTGAAAGGGTAAGCCAGGAAGTTATTAGCCTGCTTGGATGTAAGAAAGAAGATATTCTACTTATTTCGGCCAAGACTGGGCAAGGCGTAGATACCGTATTAAATCGGATATTAAGCGACGTTCCAGCTCCCAGCGGCGACAACACTAAACCAACACGGGCGTTAATTTTTGACAGTTATTACGACGACTATAGGGGTGTAATCCAATATATTCGAGTGGTCGACGGCCAAATCAGAAAAAATGACCAAATAACTATGTTCGCCACTGGAGTTCAGGGAATAGCACTTGAAGTCGGTGCGCTTAGGCCGGAAATGTCTGCCGGTGAAAAGCTAATTAGCGGAGAAATCGGCTACGTTGTAACTAATTTAAAAAGTAATAGAGAAGCCAAGGTTGGCGATACCGTTACTTTAACTAAACAACCAGCAGAACATGCACTACCTGGATACAAGGAAGTCAGACCGTTCGTTTACGCTGGGTTTTTCCCAGATAGCAACGAAAATTATCAGGTTCTAAAAGAAGCTGTTGAGCGGCTGTCATTATCTGATTCTGCACTACAGTTTGAACCTGAAAATTCACCGGTACTCGGATTCGGCGTTAGAATTGGATTTTTAGGTTTGCTTCATATGGAAATAGTAAAAGAAAGGTTGCAGCGCGAATATAACCTAGAGCTGGTAATTACCAATCCATCGACAGACTACGAAGTTAAGCTGTTAAACGGATCAGAGAACGATATTAAAAGTGCTTCCGATCTTCCCGACCCGGCTAAGATATTAGAAATCCGAGAACCTTGGATTAAAGGGGAAGTGGTTTGTCCTAAGGACTTTGTAGGGGCAGTCATCCAGTTAATTTCAATTAAACGGGGTATCCAGAAGAATTTATCGTACGTCGACGCCCAGTTGGCACTAATTGCTTTCGAAGCACCACTGGCAAATCTTCTTACAGATTTTTATGATCAGCTTAAGAGTGTGACAAGCGGCTACGGTTCATTTAATTATGAACTTGACAATTACAGAACAGAGGACCTGGTCAAATTAGATTTTTATGTTGCCGGCGATCGTGTCGATGCTCTTAGTATTATGGTTCATAGATCTGAGGCTCAAAGTCTCGGTCGGTCTACAGTTTCTAAACTTAAAGACGTAATACCAAAGCAGAATTTCCAAGTCAGTCTTCAGGCAGCTGTCGGCGGGAAATTTATTGCCCGCGAAGACATCAGCGCTTATAGAAAAGACGTGACTACCGGACTTTACGGCGGAGATGTATCACGAAAAAAGAAAGTTTTGGCAAAACAAGCAAAAGGTAAGAAACGAATGAAGCGATTCGGCAGGGTCGATATACCGGCTGAAGCATTCGCCGTTCTGTTAAAAAGAGATTAGTTATTATAATAGATTTATGAACGGTCTTAAATATTTAGCAGAGTTTCAAAAAGTACTTAAAAACTATCAGTTGCCATATGCCAGTAGTACACTACTAAGCGAAGTTAAATTAGCTCTATTAGTCGCGCCGACATCGTCCGGGCGAAATACTATCATACGCCAACTTTTAAAAACCGGTCGATACCATAATTTAGTCAGTGACACTACTAGAAAAAAACGGATCAATGATAATGTATTAGAACAAAACGGGGTAGAATATTTTTTTAGATCAGAAGAAGACTTTCTAAATGATCTGAAAGACGGAAAATTTTTAGAAGCAGCCGTAATTCATAATCAACAGGTGTCAGGCATTAGTTTAAGAGAACTCGAGCTCTCCCGTTCTCAACATAAAATCGCTATCACCGATATTGAAATAAACGGTGTCGATAGCGTTATTTCGATAAAGCCTAATTCGATAGTTATCTTTATAGTTCCACCAAGTTTTTCTGTTTGGCAGCAACGTATTACTAAACGGGGATTAATGGATCCAGATGAATTTAAACGTCGTCTTCAAAGTTCGCTTTTGGAATTTAAGCATGCGCTTGAGATGCCTTATTACCAGTTTATTATTAACGATAATTTAAATACAGCCGTCGAACAGATAGACCACCTGATTTTGAATGGCAGCTCTACATTAAGTAAAAAAAATCGAGAAACTGTCGAGAAATTATGCCAAGAAACCGACAAATATCTAAAAAAACTGGATATGAAGCGTAGCTAGTAAAAACTTAGCACTCTTGTACTGTAAGTGCCAAAATGTTATAGTTTGTAGTAGTTATGACAGCTAGACAACAGAAAATTCTAGCAGCTATTGTGGAGCAATACGCTGAAGTAGCCAGTCCAGTCGGATCAAGCCTGCTGGCTAAAGTATTTGGTGTGTCGTCAGCCACAATTAGGGCTGATATGGCTGAACTTGAGCACCATCACTATATCCATCAACCACATACCAGTGCCGGAAGGGTTCCTACCGATAAAGGTTACCGATTATATGTAAATGCCATGAATGATCAAAAAGAAACTGGCGAACAGCGAAGAGCATCGAGAGCTTTAACTGCACGGGTCGAAAGTGGCGGACTGCCGGAACGAACAATCAGAAATGCGGTAGATACCTTAGTTGAGCTCACCCATAACTTAGGTATGGCAACTCTCGGCGACCAGCTATACATGAGTGGATTATCAAATTTATTTGGTCAGCCGGAATTTATAAATGGTAGTCAGGTACAACAAGTAGCCAGATTGCTTGATAATCTTGAACCATGGCTTAAGGAAGCAGCGCCTAATGAGCCACTAAGCGTCTATATTGGGTCTGAAAACCCGATCGGTAGAAGTGCAGGCTGCAGCCTGATAATTAGCCGATTTAGAAGCCCGTATAGCGACAGAAGCTATATTGGAGTGTTGGGGCCAACCAGGCAGCAATACCGGGACGTGATGACGTTGGTTCGACAGGCTGGCCAAGAACTGGAAGGAGTGCTTTATGGTTAATTCCGAATTTGTACGTACACTTGATGACGAGAGAAGGCTATCTTCGGATTTGATTGACTGTTTTAAAGATGAAATTATAGCTAATTATTTTACGACGAAAACCAGCCGATTAGAAATCGACCAAGTAAATGAAATCGGTAAGAGATTTGACGTTAGCAATTCCAGAGCTATTGGTGCATATATCGTAGCACTAGACTCTGCTCTGCTTGATTTGCCGGGCGTAACATCTATGACTGATTTTATCGAGAGTATAGAATATGCCTAAGAAAAAAACCAATAAGCAATCAGACGAAACTCCTCAAGAAGATGTCGTCTTACAACTGACTCAAGCACTTCAGCGAGAACGAGCTGATGCCATTAATATCCGGCGCCGCCATGAACAACAAATTACAAATCTAAAGTCGATGGTTAAAGCAGACGTGGTTAGGGAGTTGCTTCCGGTTATCGATAATTTTGAACGGGCACTTAAACATGTACCCAAAGATCTAATAGACAATGATTACATTAAAGGCGTAAATGGGGTAGTCAGACAATTTGAGCAAAATCTAGAGAAAATGGGCGTTGAGAAAATCAAAACGGTAGGAGAGCTATTTAACCCAATATTTCACGAAGCTGTCAGCGTCGATGAAGGAGAAGGGTCCGGCACTAAAGAAATTATCAGCGAAGAGCTTCAGTCCGGCTATAAGATCGGTGAAGATATAATCCGGCATGCTATGGTTAAAATCAAACTAAGTTAAAGATATTTTATTATTAATTAGCTACGTTTACAGTAATAGTTAACTTAGGATTACCAGCATCAAAAAATTGATAAGTCCCTGCTTTTCTAAAGGTATAACCATATCCTGAACCTGCAACTATTTGTCCAGAATTAAAATTAGGCGCCTGATTTGCGGCGGCTTTTGATTGGATGATTGTGTGCGATACGCTATTCTCTCCTTCAGCATTTACGCTGTGATTTTCAAAGAATAATTCTGTGTCTGGTTTAATAAGAAGTGTTCCTGGAATAATATTATCGGCAGTAATCGTAACGGTTGCCTCGTATTTATGTTCTTCATTGTCAACAATCCCTTGGTTTTTAGTAATAATCGTTCGGTCTTTATGATTTATAGCTATACCTATAATAATAAGCAGCAATATTACTAATCCAGCGACAATTATTAGTTTGTTTTTTGGTAGTCGTTGCATGAGTATATTATTAGAAAAATTTAGAAATAATAAATTATCAGATTATCCTTATGTTTTATTAATAATACTACAAATACGTTTAAAATGATTTTATTTTTATTTAGCACTCTTGACATGAGAGTGCTAATTTTTTATGATATACTTGTTTTAGCACTCTAATAATCACATTGCTAATTGAAAGGGTATATTATGACTAAAATTATTGGAATCGATTTAGGTACAACTAACAGCGCTATGGCTGTAATGCAGGCAGGAAAGGCTGAAATTATTGCAAATAGCGAAGGAGCGCGAACTACGCCGAGCGTGGTTGCAATTAATAAAAACAATGAAAGATTGGTTGGCCAAGTTGCCCGGCGTCAGCAGGTAACTAATTCTATGAATACTATATATGAAGTTAAAAGGCTTATCGGTCGCAAATGGGACGATAAAGAAGTCCAAAAAGATATAAAACTGATGGGCTATGAAATGGTAAAAAGCGGCAACGGTGTAAAAGTTAAAATGGGCGATAAACAATTTAGCCCAGAAGAAATTAGCGCCATGATACTAAGTAAATTAAAAGCTGATGCCGAAGCATTTTTAGGTGAACCAGTATCAGAAGCCGTAATTACTGTTCCGGCTTATTTCGATGATTCACAGAGGCAGGCTACTAAAGATGCCGGAAAAATTGCCGGATTAGAAGTGAAGCGGATTATTAACGAACCTACAGCTGCAGCACTCGCATACGGTTTAGACAAAGGTAAAAAAACTGATGAAAAGATTGCCGTATACGACCTAGGCGGTGGAACATTTGATGTATCTATCCTGGAATTAGGTGAAGGCGTATTCGAAGTAAAAAGTACTAATGGTGATACACATCTCGGTGGTGCTGACTTTGACAGAGTTATCGTAAACTATCTAGCAAGCGAGTTTAAAAAAGAACACGGCGTTGAAATCATCGACGACAAGGCTGCCATGCAAAGGCTAAGAGACGAAGCAGAAAAAGCTAAAATTGAACTCTCGACTACCAGCGAAGTTAATATAAATCTGCCATTCTTAACTGCCGATGCCGATGGACCAAAACACTTCGAACATAAATTAACGCGGGCTAAACTTGAAAGTCTAGTCGGCGAGTTAGTCGATAAAACGGCTGATCCATGCAATAAAGCACTAAAGGATGCCGGTCTTAAAGCCAGCGACATTGACGCTGTAGTCTTAGTTGGTGGTATGACACGAATGCCAGCAGTTCAAAAGAAAGTTAAGGCTATCTTCGGCAAAGATCCGATGCAAGGTGTAAACCCTGATGAAGTAGTCGCGATCGGAGCAGCAATTCAGGGTGGAGTATTACAAGGCGACGTTAAAGACGTATTGCTACTCGATGTTACGCCCTTGTCTCTGGGCATAGAAACGCTTGGCAATGTTAGTACAAAGCTGATCACTAGAAACACTACTATTCCAACTTCTAAAAGTGAAGTATTCTCTACTGCAGCAGACAATCAAAACCAGGTTGAAATTCATGTTGTTCAAGGAGAGCGTGAGCTTGTTGCCGACAATAAATCATTAGGCCGTTTCATATTAGACGGTATCCCACCGGCACCGAGAGGAGTACCTCAAATTGAAGTGACTTTCAACTTAGATGCCAACGGGATTTTAAATGTAACAGCCAAGGATAAGGGATCCGGTAAAGAACAGAGTATCACGATTCAAAACAGTGGAAACTTGTCGAAAGACGATGTTGAGAAGATGGCTAAAGAAGCTGAAACTCACGCAGAAGAAGATAAACTGAAACGCGAATCGATCGATTCTAAAAACACGCTCGATAGTGCTATTTATCAAGCCGAGAAACTAAAAGCTGATAATAAAGAAAAAATAACTGAAGACGATGTAAAAACATTGGACGAAGCTATTGAGGCTGCTAAAAAGATTATGGTCGATGAAAAAGCTGACAAAGAATCGTTGGATACGGCTGTTAAAGAGTTAAACGACAAAATGATGCCTATCGGAGCTAAAATGTACGAGCAGTCACAGTCAGCCGATAAACCGGACGAAGACGAATCTTCTAAGACAAGTAGCAAAGATGATACTGTTGAAGGCGAAGTTGTAGACGATAAAAAGAAGTAGTATGGCTGAAGTACAACTTGTCGAAGACTTTACTGAATTTTTGATTGATGTTAAACAATCAGGCTATAGTAGCGATAAGTTAAAAAGGTTTGATTTACCGAATGGCGGAATCGAAGAAGTTTATCTTAACGATGCTTGGCAGTATAACAATACTTATTCTGGCAGGAATTCATCAATCGGTTATGAAACGGTTTCTTTTCGAACTAATCGAATAAACGACCGCTTCTGGACACCGGTATGGGGTATGAACTCAATTAGTGACATAATCGATCCTGATTTTGTATTTCATTTCCAAAGAACAATCGAGAAAATATTATCGCAGACTGATCGAAAAATGCCGATTCGTGGTCCGATAAATCATAACGTGTATCCTTATCAGTATGACTTAGAAGTTGAAGGTAAATTAGAAAAATTTACAGCCAGCGAAACTATATCGAAAAATGAAAAGCTGCTTTATGTCGCCAAATTTACTGGCCAGCTATTAAATCACAATTCCTGGGAAAGTATTTCCGACAAGCCTTGGCTAACTAAAATCAGCTAAATACTAGAAATTATGTCCTATTTTATGAAATTCGAATATGGATTTTGTAGAATCTAATTGTTAGTCAGCCTAAACTGCGCTATATTCAAGCATAAGGAGTATAGCCATGTGGTTTTTATTACTAATTGCTATCATTTTAATTATCTATCTGTTTAGTCGCAGACCAAAGCCTAAAGATATAAACTCACAATTAGAAGCTAGAAACCGCGATTGGGCGCAGTTTATTGTCGGTTTTAGATCAAGTGCAAAGAATAAATCGGAAAACGATTTAATAGATAAAATGTTAACCGAAATAGCTAGGAACGGCTTGCCACTACCACCTGGCGTAACATTTGACAATACTATAGAAAATGTTCAGACGGCTGCTGTAAATGTGTCCAATAAATATGTATCGGGGACTGATCCAATTCAGCAACCAAATCAATCACCGCCGAAGTTAGCCGTCCAAAAAAATAAATCTCAAATTCAACTAGATAACGCATCTTTACTGTTATATTTCGGTGCGTTTTTATTTGTGGCTTCAACAGGTTTATTTGTGGTGTTTGGGGGAGTATCAGGAGGGATACGCTGTCTAATAGTGTTAATTGTTACAGCTGTTATGTATATGACTGGTGTAAGTCTATATCATTCAAAACCAAAGTTTGCCCAAGCAGGCCTAGCTTTTGCAGGAATTGGTATGGCTATAGCTCCCCTTATCGGACTGGCAGCTTATAATTATTTGTTTAATCATTCCCACGGCCAGCAGATATGGTTATTTACATCAGTATTGACCCTTATTATGTACGCACATGCACTGGTTGTACTTAGAAAACCACTAATTAACTATTTGTTCATCGCAACTTTTTTATCATTGTTTGAATCAGGTGTGTCGATAATTAATTCACCGATTTACTATTTCGGCTGGATGTTAGCATTTATTGGAATAGTCTTGTCAATTTTCAGTCGGCTCAGTGGATTTTGGCCAGAGCTTAAACAATCGAGCAGCAATAGCGGGGCAGTATTTTTACCTTTGGCTCTTTTTACCTCTCTTGTTTTAATTCCAACTCATGGTTCGGCACAATTTGGAGTATCGATTTTATTAGGAGCAATATATTACCTGCTTGAAACAATAAGTAGCAAGGGCAGTAAAAAGCTTATTAATGCTGTAGTTGCCCAGTCTTGTTTAATACTGGCCACGACTTCACTTGGCTATGCATATAACAATAGCTGGTCGTTCGTCGGTGAGATGCTGCTTATACTTAGTATTGTCGAAGCAACAGTAGTATTAATAACTCCTAGTAGCGATGTCTTATGGCACAACTTTGCTTCGGTAGCAATAGTCAGTGAATTTATAGCTATTTTTCTAGGTGTTCAAAAACCGGGCGTAGTATTAGCATCTACAGCGGCTCTTGTTATAACCAGTGTTGCGATATGGATCAGACAAAAACGTGTGGATGCATATGCAGTAGGTGCTATATCGCTACTGGCTCTACCGATTGTTTATGGGCAATTCTTTTTAACTCATCATTTATCTTCGCTCAATCAAACTGAATTAATTGCTTTGTCGTTAGTGCTCCAATTAGTAGTTCTGTTTATGAAAAAAACCTTTAACGATGAACAAAGAATAATATCGAAAGAAGTCTATATTTTTAGTTCAATAGTTTTACTAATAGCTAGTTTATTAACTGGTCAATGGACTAGCGTGGTGGTATCAGTTAGTTTAACATTTACAGCACTATTACTTGGTGAAATGTATCAAGATCAGGACTGGATCATAGTTGCAGGATTAATGATCAGCGCGCCGTTAATTCGAGGAATTTCAGGCGAAGGGGCGTTTTTAACAACAACCTTAATGGCACTTGGAGCAAATATTACTTTGTCCTTAAAATACCGAGTTGAAGCCAACCGGTGGTTTAGCACAATATTATGGCTAGTTTTGCCGGTGGCTATCGGTAGTGGAATTATCGGCTATAAATTCGGCCTTGTCGCATACAGTTGGTCCTATTTGGTTATAACCCTGATTTTTGTACTATCAAGATCAATTGCACGGGGAGTACTGCTAGTATCTTCAAAAGTTCCATTGGCGAGTTACGCTAAGACTGCTAGTTATTCCTATGTTTTCGGTTATATAATATCGATAGTAGGCGCGACCGTTTTATCTCTTTTAATAGCAAACGGGCGGATTAATACCTCAATCGTGCTCGCACTGGTCGGATTAATAATTTGGTATATCAGCGACAAAGTAGAAAAAATACCCACATTGTACCTGCTACTTCCAGTTATTGCCCAAGCTGTTTTACTTAGTGTTTTTCGGCCAGCTGGCGGATCAAGCCTGTTATACGCCTATCTTCTACTAAGCTCAGGATTGGCAGTTGTTAGCTATTTAGTTTTAAACGAAAAAAATACAAGCAGCACGGACAAGTTAAACTATATTCAAATCGGCGCGCTGGCGAGTGCTTTTATATCGCCGTCAGCTGTTCTTTTTACTGGTCAAGCGTCAATCTGGCCGATGCCATTTGGTCTGCTTATAGGAGCTGTACTGGTTTATTATCATATTAGAAATACATCGCAGGAATATCGTGAGCTAGTAGGCGGGTTAATGTTAATATCACTTTTTTGGTTCATGTTTATAATCGGTGTCAGGAATTTTCAAGCCTATAGCCATGTGCTTGCCCTATTTTTCGCCGGTTACGCCTATTGGCGACATCTAAGGAGTGAAACAACTCAGAGCAGCAACTATTTATACGCTATGCTTGCTACTGCAACAGTACCATTGGCTATTCAAGCTATCAGCGGTCAAGCCGGTGGGCTTTATGGCTGGTGGCTGCTAATCGAGCAAATAGTATTTATGGTAATCGGTATGACTATTAACAAGAAATTTGTCACTATGTGGGGTCTATATGTAGCCATCGGAGCAGTTTTATATCAGTTGAGAAATCTTGGCTGGGCTGCACTTACCGTACTTGCGCTATTTATAATCGGTATGGCTATATACAAAATTCAAAAATATAACGAAAGTCCAAAACTGTAAGATTGGCACTCTATGGCATTAAGTGCTAACTTTTGGTAAAATTACTTTGTTATGGCAAAGCGTGATTATTATGAAGTTTTAGGAGTAGGCAAGTCTGCCAGCCCCGATGAAATCAAGAAAGCTTTTCGAAAAGCTGCTATTGAACATCACCCCGACCGTGGTGGCGACGAAGCTAAATTTAAAGAAGTAAATGAAGCTTACGAAGTATTAAGAGATGAGCCGAAAAGAAAACGTTATGATCAGTTCGGCCATGCCGGAGTCGGTTCAAGTGCTGCCAGTGATGGTAATCCGTTTAGTGGCGGATTCGGAGGTTTTAATCAGGGACAAGAAGTTAATTTTGATTTCGGTGATCTAGGCCTTGGCGATATATTCTCTAGTTTTTTTGGCGGCGGTGGTAATGGCCAACAGCAACAGCAACAGCGAACTATGCGAGGTCGTGATGTTGAAACTCAACTTGAAATCTCATTTGAACAAGCGATATTTGGAACCGAAGCTGAGCTTAATCTTAGTCTTGAAGATACCTGCGAAAATTGTAAAGGAACGACGGTTGAGCCAGGCCATTCAATGAAAACTTGTGACACCTGCAAAGGTTCCGGTCAAGTAATGAGCGTAACTAGGACAATCTTTGGCAATATTCAACAAGCGAGTATTTGTCCAACCTGTAAAGGGCGAGGGAAAATTCCCGAGAAACTATGTACAGTCTGCCGTGGAAAAGGGACTCAGCGCCGAAATCAAAGCGTTGCCTTAAAAGTTCCAGCCGGAATCGACGACGGAGCTACAATTAGGCTAAGAGAACACGGTGAGGCGGTTGCGAACGGTCCAAAAGGTGATTTATATGTTAATATCCGAGTAAAATCACATAAAAAATTTACTCGAGAAGGTGATTTAATTTTAAGTGAAGAGACTATTCCGATGGTCGATGCAGCACTTGGAACGACAATTAATGTAGAAACGGTCGATGGCATTGTTAAAATGAAAATACCAGCAGGAACTCAAAGTGGATCTGATTTTAAATTATCTGGTCATGGAGTTCCACATATTAAGGGCGGATCAAGGGGTTCACAAATCGTTACTGTAAATATTAATGTACCGACTAAACTCAGTAAAAAACAGATTGAATTGCTTGAAACTTTTAAAGACAGCGACTCAAAAGGATTCTGGAAATAATATAAAAGCTTGTGCTTGTCAAATTAATTGCCGGCTGTTAACGTACGGTTGTGAGTGAATTAAATTGTTTTGATTTGATAGAAGATTTAGACGAGGTAATGCGTAGTGAACTGCCGCTAAATGTCACCTATATGGTTCTAGGCGGTATTGCCACAGGTGCATTAACTTCTTATCAAACCGAAATAGATTTCGGCAGCAAATATATTTACTCGACATATGATGGCAGCATACCCGTATATAAGCCCAACGGTTCAGCTCGAGATATAGATATATTAATTGCAGATGTTCTTCCTATTAATAAAGCCAAGCTGATAAAAAGTACAGTTGACGAATTAATCGATCATAGAATGCCAGTATCGGTATTTGGTCTTGATGTTCATAACCCGACGATTACCAGATCGAGTGCCAGAACATTAAATGCTAAAGAGTGGTTGTCAAAGCGGACGATCGATAACAATCATAATTTACGGCTTGAGCTTTACCCAGCTATAGTCGATTTAAACCAAAAAATACTTGAGCCATGGACACTTGTTACCCCTAAAGGCGATAAATTGAACGTTATGCACCCAGGCGCGCATCTTTTAAACTACGCTACACGTTCTATTTCAGGTATACGTCATAAAGATAAGCAAAAACTGGCTTTAGCAGCTAAAAATATATTATCGTATTCTGAAATCAACGATGAATTAGATGGCGGCAACCTGACAGAATTAGTTAGTTTTGCCGTAACAATAGATAAAATGAGAGCTGGTACGTTAAGTCCTGGTAGTCATCATATTCGCCCTGAAGCAAGTGAAACAGATCTCGCGCTAGCTAAATATAAGGCGAGAGCGCTTGGTTTTGTTGAAACTAATGAGACAATTGTAAACGTAGCAAATAGCGAACTTGGCCAAAAACTGCTTAAAGTATTTACGCGAACAGCTTAGTATAATCCACCGCGCAGCAGTCCACCCCACTCGACAATTGTGAATCCGTTTCTTTTCGACATTATAAATTTCTGAGGTCTGATAGTAATGGGTTTGTCTAGACCATCAAAATCCAAGAATGTTCTTATTAATGTCTGTGGCTTAGGTGTAATGGTAAGCGGGGCAAGTTCATTCATTTGATTCGTATCGAGCCACGACAATCTTACGTAAGGTTTGTTAGGCATCTTATCTGCCCAAAAACCGAGAAAATCGGCAATCTCTTTATCGTTAAATCCTTGCTGCGATAACTGGATTTTGATTGTCGGTATAACTTGAGATCGAGAAACAATTGTTCCGCTGATAATGTTGGGGTAGCGACCTAAACCGTAACCTTCCCAGTAAAGTGAATTGTAATTATTGCCGTTATAAAATAAGGTTCAACCTGGATTTGCAATTACGTTTTGCCAGCCACCCACCGGATAATCAGGTACGGATTTGACCACATTAGCACCTACTGAAACAGAAACAGCTGTCTTATTTTGAGGATACAAATAGATTACTGGCTTGCCGCAGCCGCCACCGGTTCTCATATCGTCTCGAAGCGCGACGACCCAATCACCTAATGAATTTTGGGCTAAGAAATAGGCGTGCTTTAAGGCAAACTGGTCAATTGATAAATTCTTAAGACTTTTATCTTGAATTTGATCGCCGTTTCCATATTCGCTGTATAAAAGTTTTACAAGTGGATTTGTCGAAGGCAACTGATAAAGCTTAGTATTAGAAGCGGCAGTAGTCCCGACAAGCTTCAAGTCAGACTGCTGGATATTACTTGCGCTGACATAACCAAAAGTTCCACATCCAGTACCGGCGGAATAGTAGCTAGATAAATTTAAATCGCCGCTTTGCCAACTTGCCTTTACTGGTACAAGTTTTTCTGAAGTGTTAAGTAGAAAATCTGTTTTTAAAGTCATAGTCGTAGAAAACATATTTTTATAAGTTGCATAGACATCGACTAAGCTGTAATTAGTATCTCGGTTATCCGATACTTTAAAGTATTCAATTCCATTATTTGATCCGATTAACGATGGTTCACTTATGTTTGAATCGTTGGCGTTATCTTTCTTAATCATTGCAGATAATCCGTTTTCCATAAAGCTTAGGCTAGCTAATGGGCTTAACTGGTTTTCAGCTACAAATGTTTTACCATTAAGGTCTACTTCTTTGGCAAAATTTAAATCACCAAGCCTTGTTGTTGTATCGACGATAACGCCTGGTTTTATTCCGTCGCTAAAAAGCTTAACATCAGCTGCATTTGCTTTTGCATCGGAATTTGACAGATTATTTTCTGCAAATAATATAGTGTAGGTATCGTTTTGTTTAACTGCGTAATAAGTATTGCCGTCACGAATTGACGTTATATAGATTGCATATACTATCGCCTTATCTGATTTTCTTGTTCCAATCTGATAATAGTTTATGTCGTTTGAACTAACTATTGGCTGGTTACAATTTGTAGTTTCATTCGGCAGACAGGTAAGACCGAAGTAGTCGGTATTTTTAAATAAATCAAGCGACGGTACCTTTAATGGAGCATTTAAATAACTGACTGCCAGATTTGCATCGAAATCCTCAGCTTTTTTAACTTCAACTGGCTTTGTACTTGATGAGATACTGGCAACCGGGGTAATTGAATTGTTTCTATGTCTTATGAATAGAAATACCGCAACCGATGCCCCTATTAGTATTAGTCCGATAAGTATTAATGCGCGGGTTTTAGTAAAAACTATTTTTTTAGGTTTGTTTTGAGAAGACGGCTCGATAATATCTGAGTTAACTGTCTCGTCGACTTTTGGTATAAGAGGATCTTCGTATTCTTCCATAGGGTTTTACCTTGTAAACTAATTATCTACAACTTTATGCTAAAAGGTGTAGATAAGTAAAGTAAATTGGTTGTGTTTAACCAAGATAGAGTTAAAATATGGTTAAGTATGGCTAAAAAAATCAACAATCAGGACGGCTTTATTACTATGGTAATTATTATGTTACTGATCTTAACTTTGGTAGTTTGTTTTGCCTATATACGTGTTCTAAAAGCCAAGCATTGATGATTTATAAAACTTAGGTAGATGACTTGATAAAAAGCATAGAATATGTTATCATAATGTTAGTTTTTATACTATTAAATATAATGGAACTGCTAATTCCGTATATTAAAGTCGATCATGAAAATTACATATAATGACAATATTA
>JBBQQG010000012.1:0-28353 GCA_038216175.1 Saccharimonadales bacterium (SeqCode) | reverse complement strand
TCAGCCTCCAAATCTTTAAAATTTTCTACTGTTAACGATTCATAAGAATTGTTTTCGTATAACACTTCGGTAACGTTTTTAATTGATTTTGCCTTGTCTATGCCGTGGACTATTTTGGTTGCTTCATAAGCTAGAGTTTTTTGTGCTGACCGGCTTGACTTATTTTTGTTAAATAATTCAATTATCTCGTCAATTACTGATTTTTCTAGTTCTGTAAATATTTTTAAGTAACTTTCTACACCCTCGTCGTCGACATTTAGCCAAAATTGATAAAATTTATAGATGCTGGTTTTACTTCGATCGAGCCAAACCGCTCCTGATTCACTTTTGCCAAATTTCTTATTTGTCGTTTTATTAATTATTAGTGGTAGTGTGATTACATTTACTTCGGCTGATCGTTTCCTGCGAATTAATTCAACTCCAGATATACAGTTACCCCATTGATCAGAACCACCAAGCTGAAGCGTACAGTCGTAGTTGTCGAACAAATATAAATAGTCGAGGCCTTGAAGTAGTGTGTAGCTAAATTCAGTGTAGCTTATGCCCCGACCGTTTTCACCGATTCGCTTAGCGATATAGTCGCGTTGAACTAAGGGAGTCATACTAAAGTGTTTCCCAATGTCACGCAAAAAATCTAAAACTTTCAAATCTTTAGTCCAGTCTAAATTATTGACTAGTTTAAAGTCACTGCCTGCAAAGATATGCTTTAATTGTTCTTCAGTTTTAGCAATATTATTTGCAATGTCAGTTTCTTCTTGTAAAACCCTTTCGGAGTCTTTACCGCCTGGATCTCCGATTAAACTAGTTGAACCACCGGCCAGTAGTACTGCATTATGGCCGTGTCTTATTAATAATTTGTCAAGCATCATAGCGGCCAGATTACCGATTGTCTGCGAGTCGGTCGAAGCATCAAAACCATGATAAAAGGTTATTTTATCTTGGCTATCTAATTCTTTTATATCTTTATAGGTAGTCTGATTTATCAGACCTCGCCATTCTAATTCTTCAGATATAGTCATATATTAAAAAGTATACCTCAAAGATTTGTAAATTGTGATTGTCTGTCAGTTAAATTTGATATAATAGACGGCAGATGAAGTTTGCAACAGGCACAATCATGGGGGGCAGGATCTAGTTCATGGCTCAAAAAAAACCAATTGGCGACAATCGGCGCAATGTCGGTCCTAGAAAAAGTAAAAATACTTTCGTTACTAAAAGCGGTCAGACTATAAAGCTGCATCGGAGTCTGGCTGATAGACTGCGCGCCAAAAAAGAAGCTCGCTCTTTAAATAAAGCCAAGCGACTAGCCGGACTGCCTAAATCACGGTTTAAACGAATACTTTATTACATGGAGCCACGACGTGTAGCTAAATACTGGTTTAGCCGTGAAGGCTTTATTATGTTTCTTAAAATCACCGGTATCGGGATTGTAGTTAGTTTTATTTTACTAGTCGGAGTATTTGCCTATTTCAGAAAAGATCTGCCTAACCTTCGCGACATTTCTGGTAAAAACATCGGTGGTAGTGTGCTTTATTACGATAAAACAGGGAAAACTTTGCTTTGGGAAGATGTCAACGGCGATAAACGTATCCCAGTGACTGACGACAATATACCGACAAATATTAAGCAGGCAACGGTTGCAGTCGAAGATAAAGATTTCTTTAAACACGGTGGTTTTGATGTTCGCGGAATTATGAGAGCAGTATTTAACAATGTGTTTCATAAAGGTAGCACACAAGGTGGTTCAACTATTACTCAGCAACTTGTGAAACTTAATTATGACTGGACTAAAGATAGGACAATAAAACGTAAGATCAAAGAACTTATTCTATCTGTCGAACTCGAGCGGACATATTCGAAAAAAGAAATATTGACCGGATACTTAAATGCTGCGCCGTACGGAGGTGTTGAAAACGGAGTTGAAGCAGCGGCAGAAAATTATTTTCATAAATCAGCCAAAGATTTAACGCTTGACGAAGCATCAATGCTTGCCGCTATCCCGAAATCGCCGACTACTTATTCCAAATACAGTGGTGATTATTTTAACAAGCCAGCCCTTCTCGCTAGGCAAAGTTATATTCTAGATTTAATGGTTCAACAGCATTACATAACTAAAGATGAAGCATCGTCCGCTAAAAAAGTAGATGTAGTTGCTAAAATTCAGCCGCGGCCTACCAAATTCGATGGTATAAAAGCACCTTATTTTGTACTTTTGGCTAAGCAACAACTAGAGAATGAATACACCGATAAAATCGTAAACCACAGTGGCTGGAAAGTTACGACAACGCTTGATCTTAATTTACAAACTCTAGCCGAGCAGCAAGTAGCAAAAGGTTATGGAGCAATTGTGCGAGCAGGCTTCGATAATGCCGCATTCGCTGCCGAAGACGTAAAAACTGGCCAAATGGTTGCGATAGTTGGCGGAGTCGATTTTAATAACAAAGATTTTGGGCAGAACAACTATGCTCACTGGCGGTTGCCTCCCGGATCGAGTTTTAAACCGTACGATTATACTTCTCTTATCGAGAACACGACAAATACTGGTGCTGGCTCGGTATTATACGATTCGTTAGGACCAATACCTGGTTATCCTTGCACAAATAAAGCTCAGCCAAAACAGGGTGGTAATTGTCTAATGGACTACGATTTTAGAACTCCAGGAGCAGAATCAATCCGCTATGCTCTAGGTGGATCACGAAATATCCCAGCTGTTAAAGCAATGTTAACTGCCGGAGTAGATAAAACAATTGGCGTCGCCCAACGACTTGGTCTTACAAGCGGTTACAAGTGTTACCAGCCCGGTGTAGAAGATGTCCAGTTTGCTAAACCAAGCGATGAAGGTCCTTGCTACGCTTCGTCGGCGATAGGTGATGGTGCTTATGTCTATCTAGATGAACACGTCCATGCTTATGCCAGTTTATCGAGAAATGGGCTTAATTTACCTCAAACCTATATTTTAAAAGTCGTAGATTCCAGCAATAAGGTATTCGACGAGTGGAAGCCTTCTAAAGGCACTCAGGCAGTCAGGCCTGATGCTGCCTATATTGTAGCTGACATGATGAGTGACCCAAACGCTAGCTATTTCACAAACAAACCGCACCGGTATAAGGGCTGGAAATTTTCTTTAAAAACTGGGACAACTAATGATTCAAAAGATGGTTGGTTAATGGGATATTCAACACAGTATGCTGCCGGAGTATGGGTGGGGCACCACACTAGACGAGTAGCAACTCATGCATTTATGGAAACTATGACTCAGCCAATTTGGCAGGGCTGGATGGATGCAGCTCATGCTAATCTTACGCCGGTAGACAGAGTCAGACCGCCTGGAGTTCAAACACTGCCTGCTTATGTCGTTAGAACACATATCGGACTTGGTTCGATCGAACCAAGTCCTAGCACCGACTTATTCCCGTCTTGGTATAAGTCTGGCAAAACTTCTACAGGCGTAAAACGGACAATTGACATTGTTTCAAATAAAATAGCAACTGATTGTACACCTGCGCGTGCAAGAAAAGACATAACTAATGGCGATTCAAACATATTCTCTAGCGATACTTTTGTAAATCAAAATTCTGCCACGACCAGTGATGCTACTGATGACGTTCATAGTTGTGATGACGCCAAACCGACAATCACTCTTGTCGATAATCACGACGGTACAGTAACGGCAACTGCATCAGCAGGTTCTAAACCGTTATCTAGTGATCAGTTCCCTATGACTATCAACTTCTTAGTCGGCGGACAAATTTCACAGTCAAGTAATAGTAATCCAGCTACGTTTAGTGGGCACTTTAGTAGCGATACAGATGTGACAGCACAAGTAATCGATAGTGTACTCTACGATGCTACTTCAAATACTGTTACGGTAGCGTCCGGAGGTACGAATTCGTCCCCTTTATCCCTGGACAGCGCAAAAAGCACAGGTCCAACTAGTGCAACATTTACTTGGAGTAATAATAAAGATATAGCTACGGTTTATAACTTTACTACTAATGCTGTGTTATGTTCTGGAAAAAACGCTGCCGCTACTACTTGTTCGAGTAATACTGCGCCGGCAGGCACAAAAGTTTATGCAAAAGACACGGCCGGTGGAGTTTCATCGGCAACAATAGTAAAGTAAAACTAAGGTTTGTTAGAGTTGTGGTTAGTCTTTTTCTAGAAAAGTATTTAATGCGGTTCTAACGTCTTTTACTGGCTGATATTTGTTTTGGGCTTTTATGTCCTTTATAACTGGCCCGATTGCTCCGTCAAAGCCTAGCTTTTTAGCTTCAGCAATTCTTTTTTCTATGAAAGGTACATGTCGAATTTCTCCCGATAGTCCTACTTCTCCAAATACAACAGAGTTTACTTTAAGCTGTAGTCCTTTCGAAGCTGATGCAATCGCCATACAAATTGCGAGGTCGGCAGCTGGTTCGGTTAGTTTAATTCCTCCGACAATATTTAAATATATATCCTGATCTGAAAGTTTTAACTTTGTCCTTTTTTCTAACATAGCAATAAGTAAATTCACCCTATTTAAGTCGATTCCACTAGCAGCTCTTTTTGGGTATCCGTAGCTTGACCGGTTTACAAGTGCTTGAACCTCGACAAGCAAAGGTCTGGTGCCTTCTAATGTAGCAAGGACTATCGATCCATCACTTATTTGTCGTTCAGCCAGAAGCGCCGCTGATGGATTATCGACGGATGTCATGCCGATGTCTGTCATTTCAAATATTCCAGTCTCATTAGTCGAACCATAACGATTTTTTGCTGCACGTAGTACTTTAAAGCCGCCGTATCGGTCGCCTTCTAACTGAAGTACTACGTCTACTACATGTTCAAGAACTTTTGGGCCGGCTATAGAACCTTCTTTAGTTACGTGTCCAACAAGAATAACTGCTGTGTTTGTATTTTTAGCAGCTGAAGTTAACAGCATCGCACTATTAGTAATCTGACTTACAGTGCCAGCTGCAGATAGTAGTGCAGAACATGCAATTGTCTGGATAGAATCGACGATTACCAGATCAAATTTACCTTCTGCAATAGTAGATGCGATATCGTCGGCTATCTTGGTAGTAGCTAACTGCAACTTTTTATTTGTCGCTCCCAGTCTATCTGCTCTAATTCCAATTTGGTGAGTAGATTCTTCCCCGCTTACATATAGTACCCGGTAATTTCGCGACATTTCATTTGCTAGCTGAAGCAAGAGAGTACTTTTGCCGATACCCGGTTGTCCAGCAAATAAATTAATACTACCAGTTACTATACCGCCGCCAAACACCACATCAAGTTCATTCATACCCGAAATTAATCTTGGTTGATCTTTGGCTATAGAACTTAGTACCGAGTGAGTTTTTAAATTATTACCTTTTCGCAGATTAATAATATTATCTGGTGTCAGCTGTTCTTCGAGTGTATTCCATTCGCCACATGTAAAACAGCGGCCGGAAAAACTAGACGATATAGAGCCACAGCTGTTACAAACATATTGAACTGCCCCTTTTTTAGCCATGTAGCATTAGTTTATATAAGATTACTTAGTTTGGACAGCATTAGGACGACTATCTATGGCTTTTATCAGTTCGTTTTCTTCAAGTGCACTATTATTGCGATCTTTGACTATATTATTATACTGGTCGATTAAACTACGCGCCGTCGCGACATCATTATTATAACCAACGACCTGGGCATTAAATCCTGGAACAGCATCGTTGTACTGCTGCGTTTGCTTTGAAGCCAATAGCTGGTCCATCTTAGCTTTTTCCTTATTTAACGTGTTAAGTTGACTGTCGAGTGAAGCAGTTAGATTGTCAATTTTTGCTTTTAGAATTTTTAATTGACCGTCGTCGTTCGTGACTTTTTGTTGCTGTAAAGTAAATGCCTGCTCGTATTTTTGAGAAAAGGCTACTACAGCTTTTCGGTTACTAAAAAATTTAGTGTAGTAGGCTTCGAGTTCTGGTGGTAGGTTCATTACTTCAGTACCGAGTATCGAATGTAATTCATTTGGCACCACGCTTGGATCCTGCTTCCGATATTCCTCGATAGTATCTCTTACACGTTTGTCTTGTACTTGAGAAAACGCAGATGTAACTAAATTATCTATATGCTGCTTTTCGTTTGAGTTTAACCTTTCATAACCAGCATGAAGCATTTCATGGGCTGCTGTAACGTCTTCTACTCCATTTAATCGTGAATCTTGAATATCGTAAATATATATCCCTTGTCTGGAAATATAACATCCAAGCACTATTGTTCTTTCACCGTTTGAACAATGGCCGTTAAAATCCAACTTACTCTCAAGTGACGGATGATAAACATAAAAAAGATGCCGACCGTAAGTGTTCATGGTTGTTTCATCCGCTAATTTAGAAATTTGACTACTTGGAATATAATTCCTCAACCTAAACCAGTCAAAAATCATTAACCTGTCGTTATATAAAACCACTGGCGTGATTAATAGTGCTAGTAATAATATTAGCGAAACTAATTTAGATAATACTTTCATCTGACTCAGTATACCTTCAGTAACCAGTTAGATGTAAAATCTTTTACTCAAATAATTATTTTGATTTTTCCAATATTTTTTCATTTTCAGTACTATATACTAATTCGTCATTTTTTACACCAACTTTAATCACGTCTCCTCGATTATATGTATCTTCCAGCAAACCTACAGCAATGTGGTCTTCTAATGTTTCCTGAATAAATCTTCTCATAGGTCTGGCACCATTTTGGACGTCGTAGCCGCTGTTAAGAAGATATTGTTTGGCAGCAGGAGTAAGCTGTACTCCAATTCCTCTTTTGATTAATCTTTGACGTAGCTCGTCAATTTGAAGATCTAATATTCTTAGCACATCTTGTTTGCTAAGAGCCCTAAATACTACGATCTTATCTAATCTATTTATTAGTTCCGGCTTCATCATCTTTTTTACTTCATCAAGAACTTTGCCTTTGTTATTTTCATGAAGGACATCCAAGTCTTTCAAATCGCCACGCTTACTGGCATGAAATCCAAATTCTGATTCTTTTTGAAGCTTATCGGCACCAAGATTGCTTGTCATTATTATAATTGAATTACTGAAATCTATTTTTCTACCCTTAGCATCAGTAAGAACGCCGTCTTCTAAAATCTGAAGCAACATATTAAATACATCTGGGTGTGCCTTTTCAATTTCATCGAACAAAACCAAGCTGTATGGATGACGACGTATTTTGTCAGTTAATTGACCACCGTCATCATAACCGACATAGCCAGCCGGAGCGCCAACTAATCGTGATACAGTGTGGTGCTCGCCAAATTCACTCATATCAATCTTAATAAGTGCATCGGCGCTGCCGAAAAATTCACGAGCTAATACTCTGGCTAATTCTGTTTTTCCTACGCCAGTAGGCCCCATAAATATAAATGACCCGATCGGACGTACACCGCTTCCAATACCGACCCTGTTTCGTCTAATAGCTTTGGAAACCACCGATACAGCTTCTTTCTGTCCAATAACATATCTAGTAAGATTTTTTTCAAGGCTTAAAAGATATTTCGCTTCAGCTCTTATAACCTTTGTTACCGGTACGCCGGTCATTCTCGCAACAACTTCAGCAACATCATCGCTTTTCATGTCAATTGTATTAGCGGTTTTACCTTCAGCTGCCAACTTTTTTAGTTCTTCATTAATTTGACTAGCCCGCTGCTTAAATTGAGCTGCCTTTTCATAATCGTCATTATCGGCTGCTTCTTCTTTTCGCTTATTTACGTTTTTTAATTCTTTCTGTAGTTTTCTAGCTTCAGGAGGAGTTTTACCCCGATCAACACGTAGGTGAGCAGCTGTCTCGTCCATTAAATCTATCGCTTTATCCGGCATAAATCTATCGTTAATATATCTTTTTGCTAATGCAACAGTATCTTCAATAACTTCGTCGCTTATTTTTACATTATGAAATTCTTCGTAGTGTTTTCTTAAACCTTTTAGTATCGCTACTGATTCAATTACATTAGTTTCTGGAACTTGTATCGGCTGAAACCTACGTTCAAGAGCGGCATCTTTTTCGATATGTTTGGTATACTCAGCTGTTGTAGTTGCTCCAATAAGCTGAATTTTACCTCTTGCAAGGGCCGGCTTTAAGATATTCCCAGCGTCCATAGCACCTTCTGCTGCACCTGCACCTACTATCAAATGCAGTTCATCAATAAAGACAATAGTTTTTTTATCGTTTTCAAGCTCAGCCATGACTTTCTTCAGACGTTCTTCAAATTCTCCCCGGTATTTTGTACCAGCTATCATGCCTGCAAGATCAAGCATAACAATACGTTTATCAATTAAACTATCGGGCACATCTTCGCTAATAATACGCTGTGCTAATCCTTCAACTATTGCCGTCTTACCAACACCTGGTTCACCAATTAGTACTGGATTATTCTTTGTTCGTCTATTTAATATCGTAATAACCCGCCTGATTTGATTTTCTCGACCGACAACCGGATCAAGTTTGCCTTCTCTAGCCAAATTTGTAAGATCACTCCCAAAAAAATCTAGTGCAGTTTTTCTTTGTTTGGAAGAACGGCGTCGCTGACTTCCAATATTTGAATCGTTTTCGTCAAACTGCTGTGAGTTCAGCTTTTGTTCCAATTCGTTGATTAAATTGTCTACATTCACATTCATATCACGCAGTAGCACGGTAGCTCTGGCGTTTTTTTGAGTTAATATACTGTATAAAATATGCTCAGTGCCACAATATTCCTGAGAGAAATCTTGAGCAACATCGTATGCCATTTTCAGTGTCAATTTAGCAGTTTCACTTAGACCTTTTGTTCCCATGTTAATCACTAAAGTTTTAGGTGTTAGATTAAGAGCAAGTCTGGCCCTGTCGAGAGAGACTCCGGCAGTTTCCAGTATTTTAGCGCCCATGCTTGAATCTTGTGCTAAAACTCCAAGAAGTAAATGCTCAGTACCGACATATGCACTGCCAAAACTCTGTGCTATCGCTCCAGCATGTTTAAGACTAGATAAAGCATTATCTGTTAAATGATTTAAAAATTCTTGAAAATCTGCGCTGTTAGGTAACATATGATATTCCCATCCTTTTTTGCGATTTCTTAAATACCGCTATATATATAATACCAATTAGCACTCGCTAGTCAAGAGTGCTAATTTACATCTGTAAACATGTTTATTGCTACCTAATTAGTAAAAACTATTTGTCGCTATCAGTACCGTGTTCTTCAATAGCTTCTAGAAGTGAGCTCTCAAGTTGTTCTTTTTTCTTTAGTTTTTGAACAACTACCGGTTTAGATTCAACTACAGTTTCATCAACTTTTTGCTCTGGTTCAGGTTGCTCAGATGCAATATCTATATCATATCCGGCTAATTTACTTGCCAGTCTTACGTTCTGTCCACTTTTACCAATTGCAATGCTTAGCTGATCTTCAGGTACAACAACTTTAGCTTTTTTATTTGATTCATCTAATATCACTTTAGTAACTTTTGTAGGACTAAGTGCATTTGTTATGTACTCTATAGTGTCTTCAGCCCATACAACAATGTCTATTTTTTCCTGCTCACCGACTTCGCTCATTACCGCGTTCACACGCGTGCCGTGACCACCAACGAAAGTGCCAACCGGATCTACACCTTGAACAGAACTTTTAACGGCTATTTTACTTCGAACTCCAGCTTCTCTGGCTATATCTTTAATCTCAACCGCTCCGTTTTCCATTTCAGGAACCTCTGCACGAAACAGCCATTCAATGAATTCCTTATTGCCGCGAGAAACTACTAGCTGAGGACCGCGAAAACCTCTTTCAACATCTTTAAGAAATACTTTAAGTCGTTGACCAGGATAATATCTCTCTCCCTGAATCTGTTCACTCATTGGCATAATCCCCTGCGCCTTACCTAAATCTACCCTGACAAGACGGCCTTCAACTCTAGAAACTATTCCGTTTATAACTGTTCCAATCTTATCTTCGTACTCAGCCATAATGATTTCTCGTTCAGCTTCTCGAAGACGCTGTAAAATTACTTGTTTGGCTGTTTGAGCTGCGACTCGGCCAAAGTTTTCGACTTTTTCATGTACTTCGATCATATCGCCGACCTTTATATTTTTTTGCATGACAGATGCGTCTTTTACACTTATTTCAAAATGTTCATCGCCAATTTTTTCGACTACTTCTTTCGAAATAAAGGCATCTACTTCTCCAGTATTTAGATTCATGCTTACCCTTACTTCCTGTTCTCTATCTCCATAATCTCTTCGATAAGCTGCAGCAAGCGCCTGTTCTACTACTTCCTGAACGGCATCTTCTGGCAAATTTTTTTCTTCGGCTATGGTTTTAACTGATAGCGCCAACTGTTTTACGTCCAACTCTTCCATTTTTATTATCCTTTCATTAGCTATTAAAAAATCCGACCTGTGGCCGGATGTCTGATGACATTATACATTTTAAGCTATGAACCGTCAAGGCAATCAGCCTAACTCCGCCCCTGTGATAAAATGAAGTCAATGAGCAAAATTGTAGCTAGATTAGTTAAACAGTTTATACCGATACATTATGATGTTTCGCTTTTTCCAGACAGGAATAAAATGATTTTTTCAGGCGAAATTTTGGTTACCGGCACTAAAACAGGCCGCCCCGCCAAAAGAATAGTACTTCATCAGAAATATCTTAAAATAAAAAATACTACATTGCATTTTAAAGATAAAAAAAATGGTTGGCATGAGATTCCGGTAATTAGAATAAATACACATAATAAATTTGACGAACTAAGAATTCATACTGATAAATTACTTAATAACGGTGAATACCGGCTAAGCATAAAATTTTCTGGTAAAATCACTGATTCAATGCATGGCATTTATCCTTCATATTTTCAAGATAAAGATATAAAGAAATCACTTATCTCTACACAGTTCGAAAGCCATCATGCTCGTGAAGCGATCCCTTGCATTGATGAACCTGATGCTAAAGCGACATTTAAATTAACCTTGACTAGTGAAAAAAAAGACATAGTTTTATCAAATACACCAATTGAAAAAATTACTAAGTTAGATAAGAGTTTGGTTAAAACAGAGTTTCAAACTACCCCAAGAATGTCATCTTATCTGTTAGCATTTGTGATTGGTGAACTTCATGGAACTGAGAAAAAAACAAAGGATGGAGTATTGGTCAAAACTTGGTCGACTATCATCCAACCTATTTCATCACTCGAGTATGCCAATAATGAAGCCGTTAAAATTCTAGAATATTTTACAGATTATTTTCAGACACCATTTCCTTTACCGAAATGTGATCAAGTTGCACTGCCTGACTTCGAATCTGGTGCCATGGAAAATTGGGGACTTATTACATATCGTGAAATCGCGCTTCTATGCGAAAAACAAAACCGTTCGTTATCGTCGGAGCAATATGTATCAATGGTTGTTGGCCACGAAATGTCGCATCAATGGTTTGGAAATCTAGTCACAATGAAATGGTGGGATGATTTGTGGCTAAATGAAAGCTTCGCTGGAATAATGGAACATATCGTACTCGATGCTCTACATCCAGACTGGAACCAGTGGGAACAATATATGTTAAGCGATGTTATTTATACTACTTCTCGCGACGTATATAAAGACGTTCAACCGGTTAGAATGGAAGTTAAGAATCCAGAAGCAATTAGCACAATGTTTGATCCTGCTATTTTATATATAAAAGGCGGACGATTAATTAGGATGTTGATTGAATATGTTGGTAATGAAAATTTTAAAAAAGGAATGAAACTATATTTCGCGAAATATTCATATCAGAATACCGATAGAAATAATTTATGGGAAATATTGTCTAAGGCCAGCAACAAAGACGTACATAATTTTATGGACCCTTGGTTAAATCAGTCGGGAATGCCGATGGTAACAGTCACAGCCCATAATAACGAATTAAAATTAAGCCAAAAGCGGCTTTTACTTGATGGAGATGATACAAAAAGTCTATGGCCAATACCACTTCTATCAAACATTAAATTAAAAAAGGAAATTTTAGAAGACAGACACGATAGTCAGGATTCTAATAAAGCAAGCAATGTTATTTTAAATATAAATGGCAGCGGTCATTATATTGTCAATTATGCCGATAAGAAAATGCGGGCTGAGTTAGCTAGCGAAATAGCAGCTCAAAAGCTACCAACCGAAGCTAGAATAAATATTTTAAATGATCTTCTGCTGCTATCAAGGGCTGGTGAAGCTTCGATAACCGATGCATTAGAGATTGTGCTAAATTGCCAACATGAAACAAGAGAAGCTGTTTGGGGTATGATAGCTCGAATTGTCGGTACTTCAATGTCGCTTATAGACGGAGATGATAAATCAGAAGAAAAACTCAAACTAATTAGACGAAAATTGGCTACTAACAATTATAAGAAACTCGGCTGGGACAACTTAGCTAACGATACAGCCAATGATATTCTGCTAAGGCAGACTACAATTGGACTGTTAATTGCAGGCGAAGATAAATCGGTAATTTTTGAAGCTGAAAATCGTTTTAATAAAGTAAAAGACATAGTTTCATTACGATCAGAACAACGCGTGTTAATTCTTACTTCAATGATAAGACATAGCAAGAAAGACATATTAGACGATTTGCTTAAAATATATCAAAAATCATCAAATCCTGAAATTCAACTTGCGATATGTGCTGCAGTTACAGAAACAAGAGATCCTAAAAAAATAAAACATATTATAAATAAGTCTTTAGGCATAAACGGATTTGTTAGACCTCAGGACATTTTTAGATGGTTTGCATATTTAATGAGAAACCGCTACAGCCGCGATCAAGCTTGGGATTGGATGGTAAACAATTGGCAAAGACTTGAAGAAACAATGGGTGATTCTAAAGTATTTGATGATTTTCCTGTTTATGCAGCTGCTCCTCTAAATACTAGTTCTTGGCAGTCAAAATATGTTGAATTTTTTACGCCATTACTTAATAATCCTGTACTTGAGAGAAATATAAAAGTCGGTATGGCTGATATAGAAGCTAAAGTTAAGTGGCGAATCCGTGAAGAACCAAAACTTAAAAAATATCTGGCTGCACTACCAAATATATTCATATAAAAGATTTAATAGGCTTAAACGACCGTCTGTGTATCTGACAAATGCCGTGCAAAAGTAACATTTCTTGGTGTAATTTAGTTCCATAGCCAACGTTCTTTTCAAAACCATAATTCGGATAAATTTTAGACATTTTTTCCATATACTTATCTCTTGCAACTTTAGCAATTATGCTCGCCGCACTTACTTCGTCAATGATATCATCAGCTTTTATTATCGCGCGGGAGTTTTTAATATCGCTTAAATAATTAATATTTCCGTCTACTATAATTTCATTTTTAGAAACATCCAATTGGCGAATTGCCAATAACATTGCTAATTTAACAGCCTGATTAAGCCCATGTTCATCGATAGTTTTTGGACCAACCCAACCAATACCAAAAGTTGCATTGGATTTAATTAAAGTATTTAAAATATTTCTGGAATTTTTAGTTAATTTTTTCGAATCTTTCAATCCAGAAATAGGAAAGTTAAATTTGACCGCACCTGCGACCAAAGGTCCAGCCCAGCATCCGCGGCCAACTTCGTCTACCCCAACTATAATACTCATATAGTTAACTATTATAGATGAGACTAGCTACTTATCTTTATCGGTTGCGTTTTCACTTTTACGGTTTGCTAGCGCTGCTTCTACTTTTGCATCTTCTTTAGATTTTACTTCTGCCTCGGCAGCTACTTTTGCTTCTGCCTCAGCAGCAACTTTTTCTTTAAGCGACTCTTCCTCAGCTTCAGCATGCTCGTCGTGTATAGTATTTACGGCTGCACTGTCAAAGCCAACACCAGTAAGTCTTGCCGATTTTCCAGTTAATTTACGCATGTAGCTAAGATAGTTTCTCCGGACTTTACTTCTTTTCGTAACTTCTACTTTTAAAATTAGCGGGCTGTGCATTAAGAAACTTTTTTCTACACCAACTCCGGAAGCAACTCTTCTAACGGTAATTCGACTAGTATGACTGCTTTTGCGGTCAGTTCTAATTACAAGACCCTGAAATATCTGTACTCTTTCTTTGCTACCTTCACGTATTTTCTGATGAACCTTAACAGTATCGCCAGAACGTACATCTACGACTTGCTTTTTCTTATACTTGTCTTCGATTTTCTGAATTACCGATTGCATAACAATAAACCTTACACGATTTAACTTCTTTCGTCAATAATACCATATCTGTTGTGATATTGAAACTGTCTTAGATGTTAAAAAAGCATACAATAAACGTTATGGATATATATGAAGAATCAAAAAAATTGCACCGATTAAAAAAAGGCAAAATAAGCACTATAGCAAGAGATCATCTTGATACTAGAGAAAAATTAAGTCTGTACTACACACCAGGCATGGGCGGTGTTGCGACTGAGGCATCAGGTGGACGCGAAGCGCTTAAACCTTATTCTTGGATTAACAATAATCTTGCAGTAATAAGCGATGGTACTGCTGTTTTAGGTTTGGGCGATTTAGGTCCATATGGAGCAATGCCTGTTATGGAAGGAAAAGCCATGATATTTAAGGAATTCGCAAATATTGACGCTGTTCCAATTGTTCTAAACGTTCACAGCACCGATGAAATAATAAATGTAGTAAAAGCAATCGCGCCCAGTTTCGGAGCGATAAATCTCGAAGATATTGCCGCACCAAAATGTTTTGAAATTGAAGAAAGATTAAAAAACGAACTAGACATACCGGTTATGCACGACGATCAACACGGTACAGCTGTAGTTGTACTATCAGCTCTTATTAACGCGATGAAAGTATCGGGTGAAAAATTATCAGACATGAAAATTACAATCGTCGGGGCGGGGGCAGCTGGCGTAGCAGTTGCTAAACTTATTTACGAATATGCTAAGCCTGAGATAATTGCAGTTGATAGCAAAGGGATTATCAACAGTACTAGAACTGATCTAAATACAGAAAAAAAGTTATTATTAAGTTTCAGCAATCAATCTGTTACGGGCTCATTAAAAGATGCAATTAAAGGTTCTAATATTTTTATCGGGCTTAGTCGGGGCGACTTATTGACAGCAAGCGATATAAAAACGATGGCCGATCGTCCGATAATATTTGCTATGGCAAACCCGATACCTGAAATAATGCCCGATGAAGCAAAAAATGCTGGAGCTTTAATAGTGGCTACCGGAAGAAGCGATTTTCCAAATCAGATTAATAACGTTCTAGCTTTTCCAGGGATTTTTAGGGGAGCACTAGATAATGAAGTACAAAAAATTACCGATGAACATAAAATAGCTGCCGCTGAAGTTATTGCTGGACTAATAGAACATCCGACAGCAGAAGAAATAATTCCCAGTGTACTTGATAAACGGCTAGTCCCTGCAATTGCTAAAGTAATTAAATAGATTTTTATTTCTTTTTACCATCATTTCTTATAAGCCTTCTTAGCTCTGTTTCGTCGAGACCGCCGTATACACCATCTCTAAATTTATTTTTAACAGCATAATCTAAACATTCTTCAATACATACGCAAGTCTCGCAAACTTTCTTAGCAGCCTGCTCTCTATCTTGTTTAGCAGCAAGTTTTTCATGCGGCGGACCAAAAAATAGCTCAGTACTACCCCTACAGCTGGCGTCATCCATCCACTCATATTCAGTATCCGACTCCATAAAAACTAATGCCTACTATTTCATCTAAGTTAACTGAAGTCTAATTTTAACTAATTTATATTAATTAGCCAACTACTCTGAATATTTCTTCTAACGTCGTAAGACCCTGGCAGGCTTTTATTATTCCATCTTGAAGCATTGTAGTCATTCCACTGGCAATAGCCGAGGCTTCAATATCGTCTGCCGACATAGTCTTCTGAGCATGCTCAAGTAGGTTTCTAATTTCACCAGTCATTATAAACTGCTCACGAATCGCGACTTGACCGTTAAAACCAAACGGATTAAGTTCAGATTTTCCTGGAACAAAAAATTTTATATTGGTTAGATCAGGTCGCTCAATACCTTCTGGCAGTGTATCAATAACCTGTTTTACTCTTTTTAAAATCATCTCTTCAGGGTGGTATTCCTGCTTTGTAGCGTCGTCTAGTCTGCGCACTAGCCGTTGTGCCATTACTAATCGAATTGCAGATACAAAAAGTGGATTTGTCCCAATAACGTCCATCATTCTAGTAAGAGCTGCCGAAGCCGAAGATGCGTGAAAAGTAGAAAGTACCAAATGTCCGGTCAAAGACGCCTGAAGTGCAGTTTTAGCTGTATCGTTATCTCTAATTTCACCTATCATGACAATATCTGGATCTAATCGTAAGACAGCACGTAATTTATCGGCAAAACTAGTCTGCCCAGCATTTTGCGTAGTTACAGAAATTTGAGTAATTCCGGCAAATTGATACTCAACAGGATCTTCGATTGTTATAATTTTTCTTTCTTCGCTGTTTAAGTTATTTAACATTGAATATAGCGTAGTAGTTTTTCCTGATCCAGTAGGACCGACAACCAATACCAAACCGCTTGGACGTGAAATAATGTCGTCGACTACGGCTCGTTCTTTTTCTGTAAGTCCAAGACGATCCAACGTATACATGCCTTGGTCCATGTTAAATAATCGCATTACAATATCCATTCCGTTTATAGTAGGAATAGTTTCAAGTCTGACATTTACATCTACACTTGTTCCGTCAGCCATTTCAACGCTCGATGCAATATGACCCTGTTGTGGTTCCATTGACGATGTAGAAACATTTCCGGCACTTGCTACTGCAGCTATGAGAACTCGGTATTTCTCCGGTGTAAGTCGTGCGATTGGATGGAGAACACCATCAATTCTAAATCGTATCCTGACATAATCCGGCTGATTCTCCATATGTATATCTGAAGCATTCAAACGGTGTGCCTGTTGAACTAGATAGGCAAGCATATCGTCAGCCCTTACTTGGTCTAAGATAGTAGATATTGAAGTAATTAAATCTTCTGTACCGGCTTGATTAAGTGCAATGTCTTTATAGATTACCTCTTTTGGAGGATCATATAGCTTCATATAATCCCGGTAGCCAGCATCAGATATTAATCCAAAAACTATTCTTTGATCTTGGAACCTATTTCTAAGATCATCCATAGTTTGATGCGACGTTGTATTGGTGATTCCAAAACTTATATTGTGTTGATCAGCGAATACCGGTATGACTTTCAAATTATACAGTTCTTGAATTGACAATAATTCTTTATAAAGCGGTTTATTCACAGTCTTTGAAACATCTAAATACTGTATATTTAAGATTCTGGCACGCCGTTGGGTTGCTAATTCTTCGTCTGATCTGGCATCTTGAGACATATTAACTCTATTATAACCATAAGCATCCAAGTTACGCAGCATTCTGTTACTATCGTGATATGAATCGTGAAATCGTAATAATCGCATATAACATTAGAAGCTGCTTCAACGTCGGGTCACTTCTTAGAACTGCTGAAGGTTTAGGTGTTAGTCACATTTATTTTTCTGGCTATACACCATATCCTAAAATGAAAAACGACAGTCGAATGCCACATATTGTTAATAAAATTAATAAACAAATTACTAAAGTATCTCTAGGATCAGAAAATTTTATCTCATGGTCATCCGAAATAAATTTAGATTCACTGATTATTAAATTAAAAACAAGTGGCTACTTACTTGCCGGACTTGAACAAAATAAAAAATCAGAAAATCTTATAGAATTTAACTCACCTAATAAAATTGCAATCTTACTAGGTAACGAAGCAACCGGTTTATTAAATTCAGAATTAGACGATTGCGATATAATATTAGAAATACCAATGAAGGGGAAAAAAGAATCATTTAACGTTATTGAAGCTGCAACTATGGCAATGTATCATTGTAGTTTTTTCTAAATCGTGGCATAAGCGTGTTAAAATATTGCTATGCCCGTAAAAACACCTAGACGGCATCATACTAATACACCATCTAGGCATCACAAACAAACAAAAATATACTTAAAACCTTATTGGCCTTATTTGCCAATGCTGCTTATTATAATTGTTGGGTTAGTTCTTGGTAGTCCGAGAATAAGTACCAATAGACCGAAAGGTGTATTAGCGTTTGCCACTAATACGAGTACAGATGGGTTGCTTTCAGCCACTAATTCACAGCGTACCTCTAATGGCAAATCTACTCTTGGTTTAAATAGTTTGCTTGAAAAAGCAGCCCAGAATAAAGCAAATGATATGGTGGCCAGAAACTATTGGTCTCATAACACTCCCGACGGGCAAGAGCCTTGGATATTTATTCAAAACGTTGGATATAAATATTCTAAAGCTGGCGAAAACTTAGCGTACGGCTTTACTACCAGTGATGACACTATAACCGGATGGATGAACAGCCCGACACATAAAGCCAACTTACTAGATCCTAATTTTAACGAAGTTGGCTTCGGTATAGCGAATAGCAATGACTACAACCAGTCTGGCCCTGAAACCCTTGTTGTAGCCATGTATGGTCAGCCACAAGTTCTTGGAACTAATACTACGCAGCCAAACGTCCAAGCAGCTAAAAAATCACCAGTCACGTCTGCGCCAACAACAAAACAAACACCTCCACCTCAGGTAACTACGCCTGCAAAAGTTGCTACTCCAGTGACAGTCAATTCTTCAACGCCTATAATAGAACCAGCTAGCCAGCAAATATCAAAAGTTCAGACAATTACCAGAGGCAAAGTTCCTTGGATCGGATTTGCTTTAGGAATTTTAAGCGCTGTAGCGATTTTAGTAATGCTTATCCGGCATAGTTTAAGCTTCAGGCGAATTATAAAAGACAGTGAAAAATTTATTATGCACCATCCGCTTTTTGATACAATTATGGTATTTATAATAATGGCCGCTTATGTTCTAAACCGTACGACGGGAATAATTAAATAATTAATTCAGTCTAACGTTTGTTATACCTATAAGATCTTGAAATACTGACAGTGAATCTGCTTCAATATTTACTCTCATCGGCAATCTGATTATTTGTTTATTCGTTTCTTCACCTAAAACTAGAACTACTTCCGTGTCACCTTTATTTTTATCAATCACATCCTTAAGAGTAAGCAATATTTGTTGATCTTCACTGCTGATTAGCCTCAGAAATAATTTTTTGTTTACGAAGTTAGAGTCATCTTTTTTAACTACTTTATTTAGATTAGCGTTTTTCTTTTGTCTAGGCGTCTTAGGCTTTTTACCGGTTAACTGATAAGCAGCTGCTTGTTCATGAGTGATCTCCCTTGCATCATCTACTATGATTTTAACTTCATCAGACAAATCGCCGTTTCTGTCTTTTGCACTTACCTTGCCTTTAGTCAGTACTATCCTATCTCTTTCCCAAATGCCTGTAGTTTGCTGATAAATTCCCGGGAAAAGAATTAATTCTATGTCTGTAAACTGATCGGCTATTTTAACGAATGCCATTTTTTGTCCATTTTTAGTAAGAATTTCGCGTACGCCGACTATTGCCCCACCGACTGAAACGCTTGTATTATCATGCTCTGGCTTGATAGCACTTATAATAACTGATTGTTCTGCAAGAAGATTTTCGAATGCCTCTAATGGATGTTGGCTTAAATATAATCCTAAAAGTTCTCGTTCCCACGTTAACTGCTCGCGTTGTTCGTAAACTGTCGTAGGTAAATCAAGTACAAGCTGTGGAACTATAATTTTTATTTCATCAATCATCTGTCCAAATAAGTCTGTTTGACCTGTAGAAGTCTGTTTCTGAAGTCTCGAAGCATAAGCCATCATTGTATCCAAGTTGTGAAGAAGCAAACTTCTATCGCCGTACCTATCAAAGGCTCCCGATTTTATAAGACTTTCAATTGCTTTTCGATTTACTGTTTTAACACTGACACGGTTAAAAAAATCTTCGAGACTTGCGAAAGTACCGTCTAATCGTGCTCTTAGAATTTCTTCTACTGCGCTAGTACCTACATTTTTTACAGCTGCCATTCCGAACCTTATTTGGCTACTGTTTGGGACAACTGCAAATTCGACAAACGATTCATTTACATCAGGTGGTAATACTTCAATACCCATGTATTTACACTCTGTAATTTCAATTGCTAGACGATCTAGATTATCGAAGTCGCTTGTCATTAATGCTGCCATAAAAGCTTCCGGATAGTGTGCTTTTAAATATGCAGTTTGATATGCAATCATGGCGTAACATGCCGCGTGGCTTTTATTAAAACAGTAAGCGGCAAAATCTTCTAAACTTTTCCAGAAAGTTTCCATTTGTTTTCTGTTGGCACCAACTTTGTTTATCGATCCTTCAATAAACTCATTTTTGAGTTTGGCAAGAACTTCAGGAATTTTTTTACCAATACCTTTTCTTAATGTGTCTGCTTGGCCACCACTGAATCCGGCTAATTCTTTTGAAATCTGCATAACTTGTTCTTGATAAACAATAACACCGTAAGTGTTCTTTAATGCTTGTTCCATTGCAGGATGAAAGTATTCAATTTTTTTAATACCATTTTTCCTTGCGATAAAATCATCAATCCATTGCATTGGTCCAGGTCTATATAATGCAACCATAGCTATGATATCGTTAAAAACCGTCGGTTTTAAATCCTTTAGATATCGTTTCATCCCGGCGGATTCTAGCTGAAATACACCTGTAGTATCACCTTTTTGCAATAATTCGAAGGTCTTTTTGTCGTCCAGTGAGATTGTATTTATATCTATTTCAACATCGTATACTCTATGAATAATCCTTAAGGCATTCTTAATAATAGTCAGATTAGATAGACCTAGAAAATCTATTTTAAGTAAACCGAGGTCTTCTATCGGATTCATTGAGTACTGTGTAGCAACTACGCCTTTTTGTGCTTTCTCGAGTGGAACGAACTTAACGATATCATCTGGAGCTATAACTACACCTGCAGCGTGCACACCGTGACTCCTGATAGTTCCTTCTAGTTGAATAGCTAAATCGAATACGCGTTGCGATTGTTCGCTATTATTGTATTCGTCTTTTAATTCTTTGTTATTTTGCAAAGATTTTGATAGCGGTATATGACGACCTTGAATTGGCGGAGGGATCATCTTTGCCAAACGGTCAGCATCGCTATATGGTACTTGTAAGACACGGGCGACATCTCTTATAGCGTTTCTGGCTGCCATACGACCAAATGTAACAATATTAGCTACTCGGTTATCGCCGTATTTATCTACACAATATCTGATCACTTCATCTCGACGACTATCCTGAATGTCTATATCAATATCCGGCATACTAATTCTATCGGGATTTAAAAACCGCTCAAACAAAAGATCATACTTAAGTGGATCTAGCTCGGTTATCATTAGACTATAAGCAATGATACTACCTGCAGCAGAACCCCTGCCTGGACCAAATACTATCCCTTGGTGTTTTCCCCAAGTAATAAAATCTGAAATTATTAAAAAGTACCCGTTGAATTTCATTTTACCAATAACACCGAGTTCAAATTCTGCTCTGATAATAACTTCTTTTGGCAATAGCTTTTTTGCTTCACTTAAAGTTAATAAGTTAGATGCTGCTTCATCTGTGTCTGTATATCGCCAAGCTAAGCCTCGATATACTAACTTTTTTAAATAACTTTCTTCGGTTTCACCTTTTGGAACTGAAAATTTTGGAATCAGAATTTTCCCCAGATCAATTTTTATATCGCATCTGTCAGCAATTTTCCTAGTATTTAAAATTAGTTCTGGGTTTTCTCCTCCCCAACGCTTTATTAATTCTGACGGATCAGTTACGTGTAAATCAAATTGTTTTAAGCTCATTCTGTTTTCATCAGATAAAAAAGATCCAGTTTGAACGCAAAGAAGTATTTCATGGGCATCTTGATCATTAGCACTTAAATAATGTGCGTCACAAGTTAATACAGTCTCAATATCTAATTCTTTAGCCAACTTTAGAGTTTTTTCAGTAACTGCAACTTGCTCGTTCCACGCTTTTGGGTGATCTTTATGCCCATGGTCTTGTACTTCTAAGTAATACCTGTCACCAAACACTTTTTTATACCAAGTTGCTGTTTGTTTAGCTTTATCGTATTGGTCCTGACGAAGAGAGTCGCCAATTTCTCCACCTATGCAGCCGCTTAATATGATCAATCCTTCATTATATTTTTCAAGAAGTTCATGATCTATGCGCGGTTTGTAATAAAAACCTTCTAGATTTGCAATTGTGCTTAACTGCATCAAATTCAAATAACCCTGCTTATTCATTGCAAGAATTATCAAGTGATAATAAGATTTATCTTTTGTTGGATCTTTATCAGAATGATTGTTAAGTGTAACGTATGCTTCTAATCCGAGAATTGGTTTTATTTTTTTTTCTTCAGACTCTTTATAGAATTCAATCAGTCCAGATAAAGTACCATGATCAGTCACTGCTATGGCTTCCATCCCAGATGCTTTTACGTAATCAACCATTGCCGGGATTTTAGTTAACCCATCTAACAAACTATATTGAGTATGATTGTGTAAATGCACATAATCACTAGACTTTAAATCCATTGTTTTAGACACATTTAACCCCAATTAATTCAATTACTAGTTTAGACTATTGACGTATTAAAATGCTAAACTTTCTAAAAACTAATCTTTATTTTGGGATTATGAAGTGTGTTTGGATATATATTTTTTTAAATTATCTACTGCTTCATTAGCTTCTTTAATAGCTTTTTGTAAATCAGCATCTTCAGCGCCTTCTTCATGTACTCGGCTGAGGGTTTCCCTGACCCTATCTTTTGCAAGTTGAGCTTTACCTACTGCACCCACTAGTTCCTTTTGTGCTGCATCTTTTAGATTTTTTGCCTTACCAGTACCTTTTTTTACTAATTCATCAAGCTCGCTGTGTAGCCTTTTTAGTTGTTTTTCTGCCTCAGCTTTAGCTTTTAGGGCATTAACTTTAATGTCTTTTCGCGTTTCTTTACCGCTCTTCGGAGCAGTTAAAATACCAGCGACATAACCTGCTGCTGCAGCGACTACACCAGCTACAGCAATCTTTCTAGTAGCATTTTTTCCCATTTTATACTCCTTTGCTTACTTATTTGACTTACGTTTAAACATTGACTCGGCAATGTTCGTGAATAATCTGCCGACAGCAATTGGTCCTGCGGTTTTTTTAAAAAAATCACCCACTGCTTCTGCTTTGTCGGCAATATCTTCAGCCTTTTCAATAATCCTTTTGACGTGCTGGACTATTTCAATAATTTTAACAGTTAATACAATTGCCAATATAAGAAATATCGCAAGCACTGATCCTAATATTATTAACAGTATTTTCTCAGCCTCGTTCATATTTTAATTATACACTATTGCTTGACCAGTTAATTTAATGATTAATTAATTGAGTACTGTTTAAAAGATTTGGTCGGTAAATTCATAAATAAATGAAAAGTATAAATATTGCTTTAGTCTATTTTGATAAATTTAGATTTTTAATAATCAGCTCGCGGGCTGTCGATGGATTTGCTTTTCCCTGAGACATTTTCATCACCTGACCAATTAAAAAGCCGATTGCCTTTTCTTCACCTTTAATAAAATCATCGGCTGCTGTTTGATTATTTAAAATGACTTCTTTAACGATTCTGTCTATTTCACTCTCATCCGTTAATTGGATGTATCCTTTATCGCTCGCAAATTTTTCGATATTAGAAGGAGTGTTTTTTTCAAGTAATATATCTTTTATTAATTTCTTAGCATTTGTAGAGCTTAACTTATTTTCTTTTAAAAGTTGATATATGAACTGATAAATTTCTACTCTCTTTATATCATCTATTTTAGTTAATTTATCTTTATTTGACTGACGAAGTGGAATCTCTAAATTGACCAACCAATTAGATATGTATTTTATTAATTCGGGATTTTTAAGATCTTTTAGTAGCGACAAATAATTGACTGAGCTAGATTCAACTTCATTTTCTATAAGAATTTCTATTTGAACTTTATCAAGTCCTAAAGTTTCGAGTTGTTTACGCCAATATGCTGGCATATTGGGCATCTCGTATTGTATTTTATTGATAAAATCTTCATCAATAAGGACCGGAGGCAAATCTGGATCTGGAAAATATCTGTAGTCGTTAGCCTCTTCTTTACTTCTTTGACTAAATGTTTTTTGTTTAGCGTCGTCCCAACCTCTGGTTTCCTGAATTATTTTATTGCCTTTTTCCAGCAACTCAATTTGTCGATTAATTTCGTATTCGACGGCTTTTTCAACACTTCTAAAACTGTTTAAATTTTTAGTCTCGCTTCTAATGCCTAAGCTATCATCCTTAGAAACACTGACATTCACGTCAAATCGCATATTGCCGTAAAACAGATTTGCATAGCTTACATCTGCAAATTTCATTAGTATATATAATTCCCTGGCGTATGCTTTAGCTTCTTCGGGACTATGCATTTCCGGTTCTGACACGATCTCAAGTAACGGTGTTCCTGCTCTATTGAGATCAACTAAACTGTAGTCTTGTCCAGCAGGATGCGTACTTTTACCAGCATCTTCTTCCAAATGCGCTCTCGTTAAATTTATTCGTTTTTTTTCATTTTCAACAACAATGTCGACAAAACCACCAAGTATTATCGGCTGATCAAATTGTGTTATCTGATAACCTTTCGGTAGATCAGGGTAAAAGTAATGTTTGCGATCAAATTTGCTAAATTTTTGAGGTGTAGTACCAAGTGCAAAGGCAGCTTTAGCAGCTAAGTAAATCGCTTTTTTGTTTAATACCGGAAGTGCTCCGGGCATACCTAAACAGATATGACTTATTAAAGTATTTGGTTCTGCACTACGAGCATCATTTCCAACCGATGCAAACAATTTTGTCTTTGTTTTAAGCTGTACATGACATTCGATACCGATAGTAGTAATATATTTGCTACGTGTCTCTTGATTCACCATTGGGTAGGGCTCCTATATCTTTTAGAGCTTGACGGAAAGCTATTAAAGCCTGTTTAACCTCCGCTTCTTTTGGTCGAACAGTCGAACTTCCTTTAATTTTTTTAGATAAATTGTGAGCAAACCACACACCATCATTATTTGTAAGTTTCCGCTGTGCAGAGACTAATCTTTCACCCATGCTTTTACCGTTATATTTACGCTTCTTTAAAGCTTTATCTAGTAATTTGTCGGCTTCTAAAATTGCTTTTGACCAGGTTGTTTTATCTTTACAATATCCCTGCAAAATTTTCCACTGAGTAACATATTGATTTACTTTTAATTTTCTAGGCATTTTTTTATATAATATGAACCCCGCGACCAAAACAAAAATAACAGATATAAGTAATATTACAATAACGCTAAACGACATTTGTGTATAACCTTTCTAGTGCGTGTGCAACCCCGAGCAATTCGCGGTCTTTTTTCTGTGGCGCCATAATCTGGAGTCCGACCGGCATGTTATCTGATTTATCTATCGGAATAGATATAGAAGGTACACCAGCTAGATTTGCCGCTACGGTCATTATATCAATAAGGTACATCTTTAACGGATCGTTGATATTTTCACCGATTAAAAATGCTGTAGTTGGTGTTACTGGTCCTATCAGAAAATCGTAACTGCTAAATGCATTTTTAAATTCTTCGATTAATTTCGTTCGAACTGTCTGTGCCTTTTTGTAATATGCGTCATAGTATCCACTACTTAGTACATACGTGCCAATCATTATTCTTCGTTTAGCCTCTTTACCAAATCCTTGACTTCTAGATTTTAGGTAGCTGTCCTCAAGATCAATTGCATTATTACTCGAATAACCATATTTTTGGCCATCGTATCTACTTAGATTACTACTAACTTCTGCAGGACAAATAATATAATAACAGGCTAATGCCAACGGCAAAGAAGGTAGGCTAACTTCAGTTACTTCAGCACCAGCTCGCTTTAGGTTTAAAACTGCTTTATCGATACTAATTTTTATACCTTCTTCTAATCCGTCGCTTAAATACTCCTTAATAATTCCGATTTTTTGACCTTTAAGTGTTAAATCAAGTTTGGTATACGGTTTATCGTTTTTCTCGATAGTTGTGCTGTCTAGTTCATCATTGCCAGCGATAATATCTAATATTAAAGCGGCGTCTTCAACATTGTTTGTCAATGGCCCTATAACATCTGTACTGCTAGCCATAGCAATTACCCCACTTCTCGAAACTAATCCATATGTCGGCTTATAGCCAACAGCACCGGTAAAAGCAGCTGGCTGTCTAATAGAACCGCCAGTATCGGTACCGAGAGCAAAAGGAGCCATGTTCAATATAACTGCAGCTGCTGAACCGCCGGATGAACCTCCCGGAACTCTCTTTTTATCATGAGGATTTTTTGTAATCATAAAATCGCTATTTTCAGTAGAACCCCCATGTGCAAAAGCGTCAAGATTGGCTTTCGCTACACAAATTGCCCCTTCTTCTTCAAGTTTATTTATAACCGTAGCCTGATAAGGAGCTTCAAAATTTTTTAATATATTACTTGCTGCTGTTGTTTTACCTCCAAATGTCAGAAAATTGTCTTTTGCTATAAATGGCACACCTGCTAAACGACCTGCGTTTTCGCCGTTTTTAATTTTTTTATCAATATATTTGGCTCTTTCTAATGCTCTTTTTTCAATGATAGAAATAATGGCGCTAAAATCTTTATTTTCATTCATAATTTTAAATGATTGTTTGACCAGATCTACTGCGCTAGTTTTTCCTGAATTTACTTCTTCAGAAATTTTAGTAATTGAGGACCACTCGGTCATCCCAGCATCCTTTTAACCTTGATCATTCCGTCTTTTGAATCGGGTAAATTTTTTAGAAGTTCGGTTCTCGATATTCCATAATCCTTTATAACGTCTTCTCGCATAACATTAGTAAGCCCAGTAACCTGAGATGTTGGCTCTAAACCACTAGTTTCTATATTTTCCAACTGCTTAACGTAATCAAGAATGGAACTTATTTCTTTTTGAAACAGAATAACTTCATCTTGACTTAAACTTAGTCTAGCCAGCTGGGCCAATTTTAATACATCATTTTTTGTGAGGTCGCTCATTTATAACAGTATATCAGAGCTAACCAGTTAGGATCCAGCGTACTACCATATCCCTGATTTTGCGATATTCCGCTTCCTCAAATGGCATGTTGGCAATCCAGTATTGCTTACTGTTCATATGAGAACAAAACATACAGTCCTGCATATTTGCGCAATCCTGAATAAAGAATGAATTAGATATCTTGGTACTCCAAGAAACACTGAAGCTATTTGAACTTTCACCGCTATCTTCCAATCTAATGCAAAAGTTAGAAGATTGCGATCTCTGACTTGCTGCTAAGAATTCGCTGTTAATCGCACCGTCTGTAAATATTATGTTCTTTGAGCCCTCAATATTTTGTGAACGATAAACGTTTTCGGAGTGGCGTACATCGTCGGATTCTGCAACGTTTAAAGAGTCCAGGTATCGCTCTGTCGCCATATGATTAGTTTCATTCCAATAACCAAGAATATCCTGAATAGAATTTATCGGTTGTTTTGGACGCTCCCAAGCTCCTTCTGGCATTTCCTGAGTATGCTCAAAACTGACGAATTTAACCGGATTTGTCGACGATGCCCATGTCGGTTTGTTCGTTATGGAATCCTGGACCCTCTGTGGCAAACGTACATCAAAGGCAAATTTTGTCAGTATCTGTTCCAAAGTAAGTGGACTTTGGTAACCGAATATCTGCCCAATAATTTTGTCGACTATACTTTTAGCTATTTGTTGGTCCATATTTTATTCCTTTTAACGCGTTACTTGTTTACGACTTGATGATTGACTAGCTAGAAGCTCGGCAAGCGTAGAAACTGGTCGCACCTGCAGTGCAGGTTGATTTGGTATACCAGCTGCTAACGGCAGGGTTGATAGGTTTGAGACTGTAGCTTCACCGGTTAATTTAACTGAAGTTTGTGTAATAGATGGTGGCGAAGTAGCATTTAACGGCCTTTCTATGAATTTTGAGAGTGGCTGACTTGGTTGATCAAACTCTTTTAAAGTAGCCAGTGACGAACTTGGTGTAGAAGCTTTCCAATCTACTGTACGAGCTTTTGCGCAAGGTAGTATTTGACCTCCGGCGCTCAACCTTAGTAAGCATTCCCTAGTATTCAGATTGGTTAGCATACGTACCCGTACATCGCTTTCTTTTAGCCCATTTTCTTTTTCACTCTGCAATATCTCTTTGTCAGGCTCCCAATATACTGAGCACACATCTCACATAACTAGCTAGTCAAAGAGGTAAATATTAAGTAGCATTGTGGTATATATTGCCACAATGAATGAATTGGAGTATTCGAAAATATGGCCAAAGCTTTTGACCC
>JBBQQG010000011.1:0-29365 GCA_038216175.1 Saccharimonadales bacterium (SeqCode) | reverse complement strand
GAACCTGACTCGGGATCCTGAACTTAGACAGACACCTAACGGGCAGAGCGTTTGTAGCTTCAGTCTTGCGTTAAACCGAAGTTATAAGGGAAGCGATGGAGAATGGAAAGAAGCAACTGATTATGTTGATGTCGTAGCCTGGGGTCCGCTTGGAGAGCGAGTAGCTCAGTATCTCAGCAAAGGGCGACCTGCTCTAATAAACGGGCGTATGCAGTCAAGATCATGGGAGCAAGACGGACAAAAGCGGAATAAGGTAGAAGTTGTTGCCCAAGACGTAACGTTTCTAGGTGGCGGTAGCGGCAGTCCTAGTACGAACGAAGATAGTGGCAGCGAGACTAAAAGCCCCGCACCTAGCAAAAAGAGCTCGAAAAAAGACGAAGTAGTTATTGAAGATTTAGGCGAAGAACCAATAAATCTCGACGATATACCGTTTTAGACGGCACCCCCAACTAATTTTAAAGGAGTAATTTCATGGCAAAAATATTTAAACACCGGACAGATGTAGCATATTTTGACTATAAGGATTTTAAGACGTTGCAAAGATACGTAAATCAATACGGCCAAATAGAAACTAGAAAAAAGACGGGGCTAAAAGAACATGAGCAACGACGACTAGCAACTGCTATTAAAAGAGCTCGTCATATAGCGCTACTGCCTTTTGTAGCATCAAACTAGGCTTAATGTGGCATTTGGTGTAACCGATCTAAAAAAAGGCCAGATATTTCAATTAGATGGTATACCGTACCGGGTTGTTTCATATTCTCAAAAAGTAGTCGGTCGCGGCGGTTCAATCGTAAATGTAAAGATTAAAAGCCTGATTGACGGAAGAGTACTAGATAAAACCTTTAAAGGTAACGATTCGATCGAGCCAGCAGACGTAACTAGTCGCAGTGTCCAGTACTTATATAAAGACGATAAGTCGTACTTTTTTATGGATGAAGAAAACTATGAACAGTTCGACGTTTTGTTAGACGGACTTGATAATATATCTGGATATATACGTGAAGGCGAAACAGTTCAGGCACAGATGTTCAATGGCAGAGTAATTAATATAGAACTTCCTAAAAATGTCGCATTAAAAGTTACATATACAGAGTCGGCAGTAAAAGGCGATACCAGTTCATCAATTACAAAAGATGCAGTTCTTGAAACGGGTATCACTATTAAAGTCCCTGCATTTATTAAACAAGACGATCTTATAAGTGTCGATACTTCTAACGGCAACTACCGCGAACGCGTTAAGTAATATGAAATATCGACTGGATCAAGAAATGGTTGCAAGGTCTATAGCGGCTACGAGATCACAGGCTGAGAGCTATATAAAAATAGGCAAAGTTAAAGTAGGATCTAATTTCATAACTAAACCGAGTTTCTTAGTAGTCAAAGAGGATAATATCAGATTAATCTCAGATAACCAGTACGTGTCGCGAGCTGGTTTTAAGTTAGAGTCTGTCGCTTTGAAATTGAAACTAGATTTTAAAAACAAAATCGTTTTAGATGTCGGCAGCAGTACTGGTGGGTTTACTGACTATGCAATTCAAAATGGTGCTTCAAAAATAATCGCCGTCGACGTTGGCACAAGACAAATGCACCCCTCTTTAGTCTCTAATAGCAGGGTAGAACTTCATGAAAACACCGACATAAGAAATTTTGAAAATTCGAATAAAAATATTGATATAGTAGTTATCGATGTCTCATTTATAAGTTTAAAAGATATATTGCCTTTTGTCGCGAAACTAGTAAATAGCAACGCGCAGATTATAGCTATGGTTAAGCCACAATTTGAAGCGGTTAATAGTAATTTCAAACATAAAGGAGTAATAAAAAATGATCGTATTAGAAGAGAAATATTTAAAGATTTTGAAACCTGGGCTAAAAATTATTTTGTCATCAAAGATAAATATGACTCTGCTATTGCAGGAAGCAAAGGCAATCTAGAGCGATTTTACCTGCTTTATAAACTATCCTAAAAAGCTTGAGCTTACTATGCTAAACTTCATGCATGTATTTCCACAATCGGGCAGATGCAGGCCGAATGCTGGCTGTTAAACTATTGCCTTATCAAACCAAAAATTGTGCCGTAATCGCATTAAGCCAAGGTGCTGTATTAGTTGGCGCACAGGTGGCGATTAAATTGCATGGCAATTTAATGATGCTTATGTCGGAGAACGTTAAAATCCCTGGTGAAACTACACCTCTAGGAGCAATGTCCGAGTCCAACGTTCTTACTTATAACCGATCTTTTTCTACTGGCGAAATTGAAGAATTTACTATGGAGTATTTTAACTTAATCGAACAACAGCGGTTGCAAAATATACATTTGTTACATAGGTTGATGGACGCCGGGGGTCAAGTTAACCGTACTCTCTTAAAACATCATGTTGTTGTAGTAGTATCAGACGGTATGTCGTCTGGACTTTCACTCGATGTAGCTGCAGATTATTTGAAACCGATTAAAATCCAAAAACTAATAGCAGTATGTCCAGTAGCCAGCCCCCAGGCACTTGATCGTATGAGACTTTTCGCTGATGAAGTACATTGTTTAAGTGTTCCTCAGAATTATGTAAAAACAAATCATTATTACGATGATAATACTATCCCTTCGAAAGACGGGTTACTTAAAATCATTCGTAATATATCGCTTAGTTGGGACAGGCCCGAACCAGTTACAAATAATCGCTAGCTAGACATTAAATCGAAATTCAACTACATCGTCAGGCTGCATAATATAGGTTTTACCTTCTGTGCGCAGTTTACCAGCAGCTTTAGCGGCTATTTCTGAACCTAGTTGTACCAGATCATTATAATTTACAATTTGAGCTGCTATAAAACCGTGTTCAAAATCAGTATGTATAACACCTGCCGCCTGAGGGGCAGTTGATCCTTTTTTAATCGTCCAGGCTCTGACTTCTTTTTCTCCGGCTGTTAAAAAACTTTGTAATCCAAGGACGGTATAAGCAGAATTAATTAGTTTCGACAGCCCTGTATCAGAAACATTATAGCTTGATAGAAGTTCAATCCTATCGTTTTGATCCAGCCCCCTTAGTTCGCTTTCCAGTTTAGCGCTTACGAAAAGCGCGTTGGCCGGTTCTACTAGTTTAATTAAATCTTCTATTTTCTGGCTGTCTGTTAATCCTTGTTCGTCTACGTTAAATAAATAGATTACAGGTTTGGCAGTTATCAGATGGAGGTCTTCAATTAGTTCTAAATCTATTTTGTCATTTGTACTAAAAAGCGGTGTACCGGCATCTAATAATTTATGTACCTGATAAAGTGTTTCTACAATTGGTTTCAGTTTTGGGTTGGCTTTTAATTCTTTTACAGTTTTAGGAATACGATTATTAACTGTCTGAAGATCGGCTAGAACTAGCTCAGTATTTATTACATCTATATCTTTTTTAGGATCATTATTGTCGTCGACATGGATAACGTTTTTATCGCCAAAAGCTCTTACAACATGGACTATAGCATCGCAGCTCCTTATATGTGATAAAAACTGATTTCCTAGACCTTCGCCCCTACTTGCTCCTGCAACCAAACCAGCTATATCAACAAAAGTCACTGTAGCAGGTACGATTTTCTGACTTTTATATAATTTAGACAAATCATTAAGTCTAGGGTCAGGTACTGGAACTATCCCAGTATTTGGTTCGATAGTAGCGAATGGATAATTTGCTGCCAGAACTTCATTATCGGTTATAGCATTAAAAAGGGTAGATTTACCTACGTTTGGCAAACCTACTATACCTATTTGTAAAGACACAACTCAACCTTTGTTTTCATCTGTTAATAGTAACATATGAACGATTGGTTAATTTGTATACATTGCATAAAATGCACACTTGACTAAGTTTCAGCATACAATTAGAAATATTCCACCTGTTTTCGACAGAATAATCAGAAAGCGTTCGAAGTAAAACGGGAAGTCTTTTAAATAAACAGTTATTGATCTTCTTTCTCTTCAAACATTATGAACAACAAAACCGCAAATTGAAGATAATTTTTATTGCAATATCGAGAATATACTTTAGTTGAATCGTTCGATGAAGCGATAAAAGATTTATCTCACATTGATAAAAAAATTTGGCAATAAAAAGCATGAATTTTTTTTAGATACTAGCGCTTACCACAACTTAGAGTTAATAAATTATTTACCCTTAACGGATTGTGATATTAGTTATCTTTCTAATTTCCCTACGATTACAAATTCATTATATTTAAAAATCTTGCCGAAAGCTCGATGAAAGGGGAACGAATAAGATTTTATAATTTTAAATTTTGAAGTTTCCATTAATTTTGATAGATTTTCAAAGTTTAGAAAATTAATATGGGTATCATCTGATTTATATCCTTTCTCTTGAGGACAAATAATAATAATTTTTCCATCATTTTTCAAATATTTTTTATAACTGTTAATAAGTTTGCCACTAACTTTATAAGACAAATGTTCAAGTACATGACTTAATAATATGCTGTCAAAAGTTCCATGCTTATAATTTTTATTGTGGGTAAAATCAATCGGTAAATATGCTATTAAGCCTAACTTAACAGCATATTGCACGGAATACTTATTATGGTCTATGCCAACGCTATCATCCGATAAAAATTTCAAATTCCTTCCAATGCCGCACCCAATATCTAACGTTTTTCCAGGGTTCAATCTTAATAGATTTAACCTATAGGGTGCTTGAATTTGGAACCAAGATTTCCAAGCTTTTGAGTCTAACCGTACAAGTCTATCAGTGTATTTTTTTATTTCAGTCGATTTTTTCATAAAATATTACTTTTTAAATGACTATGCCAAGCCCATTTCCGAATTAATTCAAAAATCGACTTCTGCAAGTGTCTACTATCATTATAAGTTATGCCCAAAATGCTTGACTCGAAATTAGTATTACTGCTGTTAATAGGTCAAATAGGTAGTCGATTATGCGCATACTATCGTTATAATATCAGAATAATGTCAGTTACCTTACGTTCGAAAGAAAGATCAAAAAATCTTGGGACAATATTAGTAACATATGGGAACGAGGGAGGCGCCCCCAAACTTTTAGACATTTTGGTCACAAATAAAAGAAAAAATGATTTTATAGTAGTTTACGATAACCACCCTGATCACAAATTTGCAGATATTGCAGATTCATACAAGAAAATTGACTTAGTTATACGAAGTAAAAATATTGGTTTTGCTTCTGCATGCAATAATGGATCGTCAAGAATGCCAACAAATATTGGGGTTTTATTAATTATTAACCCAGATGTTATTCCATTAGATAATGCCATAAATATATTAAGAGATCAGGGATTTCGTAAAAATTATGATGCTTGGATGGGTTTATTGATTTTACCTAACGGTAAAATCAATAGTGCAGGAAATATAGTACATATGTCTGGTCTATCGTGGTGCAGTAATTACAATGAATCAATTAATAGACTAAATTCAAATGATGAAGTTGTAGGATTATCCGGCGCATGCCTAATGATTAAGAGAAATATTTGGGAGCAATTTGGAGGGTTCTACGATAAGTATTTTATGTATTACGAAGATACCGATCTGTCACTAAGACTGTTAAAAAGCGGCATGAAACTTGGTATTGTTAATAATGCCGTCTTTGAACATGACTACGAATTTAACAAAAGTCCTCAAAAGTGGTTTTTTTTAGAGAGAAACCGTTATATCTTTATAGCTAGACAATGGCCGCTTGCATTAATAGTACTATTCATACCATTTTTTTTTATTACTGAGCTGGGTTTATGGTTAGTCAGTATAGTACAAGGTCGATTTATAATAAGAACAAGAGCATTTTGTTCTTTTTTAATTATTTGTCCAAAAATAATAATCGAGCGTTTTCATTATTTAAACCGTAATTCTGTTACTTCTTCGGATTTTTTAAAATATTTAACACCTAAAGTATCGACACCACTGCTTAAATCTTTTAGTAGTTCAAAATTAATTAATAGAATCTTTAAATCGTACTATTTATTCGTAATATTTTTATGTAGATTCAACAATTAGGTATTATTTTTTAGTTTTATTTCCATTAGTGTTTGATAATAGTATCGAAATATTCTGATTAAGCTGATGGATATTTTTTTGAAGAACTGCTACTTTCGCGTATGCACGACTTGCAAGTAATAGCGTAAATACTATTCCGGTAATTTGAATTACATCAAAAAGGCTGAGCGGTTCAGTTCTAGTCAGATCGTTTGAGAATAAGAAATCATAAATAGTTTTTGCAAAAATTAACCCAGTTATTATAGTCGTCCAGAGTAATATTCTATAATATAGCTGCTTGCTATTGATTGTTTTAGTTTTATACGACACAACCGCGTTTAAATACCCACCGACTATAGATGGTATATTTAGTAGTACTAAAATAACATATCTACTCACCGAATATTTCCAATACACGCCATCTTATTAAAGAACCTAGAATCCTAATGACATTCCAGTTATTCTGTCCTTTGTTTTTTGAATAATCGGTGTAAATCGCACGAATTGGAAATTCAGAAATTTTTAGATTAATAATTTTTGCACGCCAAATCATCTCGGAGCAGTAACCATAATCGTATGATTTCCAGGTTAAATTATTAATAGCTTTGCTTGAATATATTCTCATACCAGACTGAGTATCTGTGACAGTTACACCATATAAAATATAAGTCAAAAACGTCATTCCTTTATTCCCGATAATCTTTAAAAAGGGCATACCTTTCGTATTAACTAGTCGGCTGCCAATAATTAAATCATTCTTACTTTTTAACATTAATTTTATTCCCTTGACCAAATCATCTGGTGCGTGCTGATCGTCGGCATCTATTGTGGCAGCAATTTTAAATGACTTCAATTTTGCGTATTGTAAACCTGTAGCAGTTGCACCACCACTTCCCGTGTTTATTAAGTGTTTAATAACGTAAGCTTTTGCCTTTTCTGCTTTATCAGCCGTATCATCACTAGAACAATCATCAATTACTATTATTTCATTTCTAATTGAGTTTTGTTTTAACTCCCGTCGTAAATTAGTTATAACTTTAGTGATTGTCCTACTTTCGTTATAAGCAGGTATTACAATTGCTATAGTATCATCTGTATTTTTCATAAAGTTAATCATTTAAGAAGATATAATTACATTATAGTTCTTGATTCTTTTAAACATAACACATCAAATAAAAATTAAGATAAATAGCTAAATTATTTTATTTGGGTTTTAATAAGTTAAAACGGAGTACTTACTTTTTGGTTAAAATAATATTGTTGCAACTATATTGGCTTTCCTTTATCTTTATCGGATTTGCCGAAATATTAGTTTATGTAAAGTTAGCTGAGGTTAGATCTCAAAAATTATGTGGTTTCCTTAAAACTACACACATTTTAATCGCTACATTAATATTCTTTTGCACAGGTCTTACATCTTTAATATTAGTAGTTATTCCTTCATTTTTATTCCATTTGCATATTATCTTTTTGGAAATAGCCTACATTACTCTTATTGTATTAAGTGCTTTTGTCATTTTTAGGTATAGATTTATCTTATTAAATCAAATTCGAAGGGTAGAATTAAATAAACCGAATGTTATCAAATGCATCATTGTTGGCAGTGTTTTACTGATTGATTTCTGGGGGTCTTTGCATAGCGGGGGGATAGTAACTGGTGATGCAAAATTTGAAATTGCCCAGATAAACATGTTCGCTCACTCTAGATTTACATTAATTGATCCGATTTTTGGCAATTTGAAAGAGCCACTTACTATATACTCTCTTAGTATTTTTCATGCATCGCAGGCTAATGCAGTGAGCTTATTAAATAAAACTGCTCCTTGGGTATGGTTTTATTCTTCTGCTTTTTTCAGATTTATTATTTGGATATGCGTTTTTTCTTTAGCATGGGAGTTTCTAGATCGTAAAATAAAATCCAACCTATCCTATATTATTTTGATGCTTTTACCAATTTTATATGGAGAGAAATTTATTATAGCCGAACTACATAATACTTTGGTTATTGCATGGACTGCTTTGTTTATAATCGGTATTAAAGTTTGGCTTTCTAATAAAAGCACTTTTTTAATTTATATTAGCTCAATATTAATCGCTTCTTCCCATCCGCTAAATTCATTTATGGCGGCTTCATTTCTTTTGCTTTTAATAATAATTCTAGTAGTCCGCAAAAATATAGTCAGAGCTGAGATATTAAGCATAATTCCTGCAGTTATATTATTACTCCTACCTGTAGGGCTATTTCTATATTTACCACATGGATTAACTAGTAGCGGATTTAATGACACACCGTTTAGCGGTCCTGCTATAGACATTGTACGATTTGGGCCTTTTTACTTAAGTAATATTAAATCAAATATAAATTTTCTATATTTTTTTGTTAACGTTTTAATACTTTCCTTACTTTATATGTCGGTTAGAATTAAAAACTTGTATATTCGAATAGTCGGCTATATAAGCTTAATAACAGGTCTAATATTATTCTACGAACCGTCGATTATTAGTTTTTTTGGATTTATTTATTTATTCATTAAGACAGAAAATAAAAAAATAAAATTAGAATTAGTTTTATTATTAATATTTTCTAGTTTAGTTATTTATAATCCTATCGTATTAAAGATAGTCTATGGAAGATTTCCATTATGGGCTTTATCGAGATTTATTGATTTTAATGTTTTGGCATTAATTAGCTCAATAATTGGTTTATTCTGCATACTCCTGTTACCTATCAGGGATTTGGCAAATAAAAAGTTATATAAAGGTATAGTGATTATGCTGCCAATACTTTATATCTTTGTAATACCTGTAGTTTATCCTGTACAAATATACGATCCTTTAAGAAGATCAAATTTTAATCCAGTACGTAGAGCTGATATTGACGAACTTGATACCATTAAAGGTTTTAATTCTCAATTAAAAGATCAAATCATATTTAGTGACGATCAAGATCTGCCGATTTTAATACCAGAAGTAATTACATCAAATGCTTTTACAATTAATAACGCCGCTAATGCTAGTCCACTTATACATTTAAACCAACGTCAAATATGCTCAAGTAGTCTACTGAATAACTTTGATACAGTTGATTTAGAAGCTTCGGGTATAACTTCAATTATCACTCATTCTCCAGTCGAAAGTAATTTTAGTAAGTTACTTAAGAATAATTCGGATGTTATTTTTGAAAAACAAATCGGGGAGTATAGAGTATTCAAGGTTAATAAAATAGCTTATTATAAAACGCCAAAAGGCAACAGCAAATGTACAATAGATAAAAATTAAAAACAGATAGTTTTAAGACTTTTTGTAGTATTCATAAACAAAGTAATTTCTATTTTACTTACAGTTTATGTGCTTATTTATTCAAAATAATGAAAAACTTAAGCTTTATACTATAATGAAGGTAACTATGGGTGAAAAGATAAAATCTGCGGGAGTAAGTGGTTCATTATCTAAAATGCCTTTTAAATTAAATTATAAAACCGTAAGTGTTATCGTACTTCCAATTTTATTTATTCTTTTTTTTGGATTTCTGCTTATTCATAAAAGCCCAAAAGTAAAGACAGTCAAAAGCAGTGTTAGTAATCAGACGGCTATATGCACACAAAGTCCAGCACAAATATGCGATTTATTAAAACAATCTGCCAAATTACTTGATCCATCTAAATCTTCTGAACTAAGCAAGGTAGTTGATAAAATTAAGACTGTAAAAGGATTTGATACTAATGCAAGCTTATTATTTGTTCTTGTCACCTATTATATAAATATTTATGATAATGATAACGCGCATCTATATTTAGCTAAGCTAAATCTAGTTTATAAATCTACCGATAGTTATGATCAATCCATAAGTTTAGTAGCAAAAAGCCCTGAATATCTTAAGAACTCAATTGATATTATTGATCAGCAAGCTGCCGAAGTTAAAGCAAATTCTTATATGGCTACGGAGCCTAAATAATGCATACCAAAAATAAATTAAACAATTCTTCATCTGCTACTCGTTCGTTTAAACCTTTTAATATTTTTACTAAAATCATTTTTGCAATATTTTTATATGTCGTGTTACTAAGTCTATTTTCTACTAAATCAGTTAGTGCGGCTGCATCAGTTAGTGCGGCTGCGTCGCTACATCCGCTGCCGGCTCCCGGAACAATACCTCCTCTGAATTTATCGCAGTTAAACAGTTACTTGGGAAGATGGGGCTGTCCGCCGTCGGCTCCGCAAAGTCCTGCAGTTACTCGCTGGGTAGGATTAGCGGGCAGTACTGGTACAACTAGGGTAACTGTTCCATATGATACCCCTTCAATTGATTTAAAATTTGGTGTCGCTGGTGTTATTTGTATTAATTCTAAAACCATGACGACCACTGATAATATAGTTTCATCATCAGCTTCTCCCGCCGGTATAGTTTCGCTAGGACCAAATACGTATGTAAATAATAATTTTGGATTTGGATGGAATAGCCCGGGCTATTATCAAGCTGGATTCAGCCCATCTTTTACATATTCTCCAGCTGGTCGATTTAGAACTTCGGGAGCTTACCATGTATTTTTAAAGATTCAAACTGGAGTAGCCTGGGGCAATCCAATTAGCTCATATGTTTGCGTAGCTAACCGTCAACCGTCTAACGCATTTTACTCAAATTGTCCTAGGCAATTTTATGATTTTACAATAGATGTGCATATCGATGATTCCCCGCCAACTTTAAGTCTAAGCGACGTGTTTTGTTATAGTACATTCTTACATATTTCTTCCAGTGATATAAATACCGGGCCTTACACGGTTATGTGGAAATTAGACGGTGGTGCCTGGAATACTGTATCGGGATACGATGGCCCATTTCATACTGCGCCAATAGTCATACCGCCTTATAATCCGACTGTCGCTCATATTATTACTGTTAGAACTTATGGCTTTGATCCTACGCCGGGCGGCGGAGGAACATTGAGAACGCAAAATAGTACACCCTGGGGTCCATGTACATCGGTATTTAATAGCAATTCTCCAGGAGGTAGATTAATTGCTAATTGCTCGCAAGCGACTATAACAGCGCAGGATAACGATAATCCTGCAACTAAACTAAATGTCAAAGTATATGTAGACAGCATAACTCCTGCTAATTTGCTGTCTGGCAGCAGTCAAGTTGCTAATCAATTAGCCGGACACTCTTATGTATATAACAATGCAAATGGAGTAAAAAATGATGGCTCTTCGCACACATATTATGGTTATGCTGAAGATGTTAATAGTGCGGGTAGTCCGACAGGAAACTACGTGTTAATTCAAACAAGACCAGTACCTGCATGCAATGCGTCATCTGTTTCTTGTATAGGCAGTCAATTTATGCCGGCGGTTGTTGGTCTTAATGGATCGTTTACCTTTAAAGTTGTTTTCAAGAATACAAGTTTAGGGACTATTCCTGGACCACTTACCGTGACACTGACTGATCCTTCTGGCGCACCTGTTGGAGCACCAGGTTCCAAGTATAATAACTATAATGCTCCGGCTCCGCCTACTTTAACATCTGGAAGCAGTACGACATATAATTCTTCTGCTATTACTGGTAGTCAGTTTGGAACATATACTCTTATTGCATCGTATGGTGGGTTAACTGCAGGGGATTGTTCGTTAACAGAGATAGTTTCAAATACACCATATTTAAGAATATACGGTGGCGATATAGCTTCTGGCAGTTCAAATTGTGCGGTGTGGGCTCCTAATAATCTAAACGCCGGTGTGTACGGTTTTGTTGGAACATCCGGCCAGCCAAGAACTGGATCTGGCGCACAATTAGGAATTTTCGCAAGTGGTAATATCGATGATAATTTCGGGGGACTTCATAATTTTAGTAGCGCTGTTGTTAGAGGAGCAATTCCATTGGCACCGACTGATTTAGATTTTGCTAATACGCCGTTACCTCCTGGTAAGTTTATTAACGGTTCAGATACTTGGTGTCCTCATGATTATTGGGGTGATAGTACCAATAGTGGGGTTGTAGATATAACCGGGAATGCAATTTTAGGAACAACTTATGACGTCACAAAATCTCTAGATAGGATTACAATAAGTGGTCTTGCTAGTGGCAGTTATTATTATGATAATGACGTAGAACTGGATGATACCACTATCCTCCCAGGTAGACACATAATTTTATATGTCAATGGATCTGTAGCAACGAGAGGTGATCATAGCAAAGGTTCCGGTAACATTGTATATTCTTCTACGACATGGGCAACGCCCAATGATGTCCCATCATTAATGGTGGTTGCTAAAACCAATTTTAATGTCGACGAAGAGACTAATCAATTAGACGGAGTTTTCGTAGCAATGCATGGAAAAATCTCGACCTGTGAAGATGAAACTTTGGATTTTATATATCACAGGTGCAATCAACAACTATTGGTAAATGGAGCTTTTATCGGACGGACAATAAAATGGCAAAGATCATTTGGAGTAACAAGTGATTCTAGGGCCGGAGAAACGCCGAGAGACCCCATACTTCCTCCTGCAAATGAATGTACAAATACAAACCATCAAGTCGGCGATCTGCCTCCAGTGCCTACTTCTACTTGTTCGTCTGAAGTTATCAATTATTCGCCTGAAATCTATGTTGCACCGGGTACTCGGCTCAACTACGATTATGTGACTAATTTGCCGCCGATCTTATAAAAATTTTAGTCTTTAGACATTTCGCTTGTGCTATAATTTAACTAATTATGAGCATATTGAGTGGGGTATCAGATTTTTTCGGCCTAGACATCGGTACCACAAATATTAGATTGGTACAGTTGCAAGGCAACAGTAAAGTAAAAACATTATCCAAGTATGCCTTTATTCCAATTGATAGTAAGCTTGCTCAAAGTGATTCAAAAATTGATCAGCAAAAAATGGTAGAAGTTATAAAGAACTTACTAAATGAATCAAGGATAGTGACAAGAAATGTAGCTGTCGGTGTACCCGCTCCGCGAGTGTTTACTACTGTTGTTGATATTGATCGTTTATCTAATGATGAATTAGACAAAACAATTAGATACCAGGCGGACTCAATGATACCAACACCTCTGGCAGAATCTAAGATAGATTGGGCTTTACTGGGAGATTCTCCGGCGGATAAAACTAAAGTCGAGATCTTATTATCAAGTGTAACCAATGCTTTTGTTGAAAGCAGATTAGATATGCTTGAATCTATAGGACTAAACGTAATTGCTTTTGAGCCAGATACATTCGCTCTAGCTCGGGCAGTTGTAGACAACTCTTCGGTAGCTCCTCAGATGGTGCTGGATATTGGCAACCGGTCGACCGATCTTGTAATTGTTATGAACGGCGCGCCGCGGTTGACTCGAACTATTCCAACTGGAGCCGAGGCGCTGGTTAAGGCAGCAATGCAAAATCTGAATATAGACGAAAAGCAAGCCCATCAGTTCGTATTTAAATTCGGTCTTAGCAAAGATAAGTTAGAAGGACAAATCTACCAGTCGATTTTAAGTACAGTTGAAATACTTATCAGCGAAATTGAGAAATCTCTTAAGTTCTTTCAAACAAGATATGTTAATACCAAAATAGACCGCATTATAGTAACCGGCGGTGCGGCAACTTTACCTGAGTTACCTCTATATATAGCAAATAAATTTGGCATAAACGTTGAAATAGGCAATGCTTGGCGAAATATATCATACCCAGCCGATAAGCAAAATGAACTACTTCAAATATCAAATTCGTTTTCGGTTGCTGCCGGCTTAGCGGAGAGAATAGAATGATACAATTCAATCTCTTGCCAGATATAAAAATGACGTACATAAAGGCACGGCGTAATAAGCACCTTGTTATATTAGGTGCGGTTATAGTGTCAGGAGTATCTTTGGCTATTTTGGTACTGCTTATTCTCGGAGTTTTAGTATTTCAAAAGAAACACCTTTCAGATTTAAGTAAAGATATAAATAATGAAAGCCAAACACTTCAGAAAACGCCAGAACTCAATAAAGTATTAACTATTCAAAATCAAATTAACAGCTTGTCGGCGTTACATAGTAAAAAACCGGTAGTCTCTCGGTTATTTGACGATTTAACGAAACTAACTCCAAATACGTTGTCGGTTCAAAAAATAGATGTTGATTTTGTTCAAAATACTATGAATATTAATGGCAATGCCGATGCGCTAAGCACTATAAATAAATTTGTCGATACACTTAAATTTACTAACTATACAACCGATACTCAAACAGTTCCGGCCCCAGCATTTAATAAAGTTGTTTTATCTTCTTTTGGTCTTTCCAGCGACGATACTGACGCTAAGAAAAAAGCAACTTATTCGGTGACTCTTTTCTTTGATCCGGCTATTTTTAACAATGCGGCCTTACCGATACTTAGCGTTCCGAAAATAACAAGTACACGTTCCGAGACTGAGAAGCCTAACGATTTGTTTAGTGCACCAACAACAACTAATAATGCAACGCAGGCACAATAGGGAATAATCATGTCGATAATTACTTCTGTAAATTCAAAAAGAGTCCAAGTTAATAAAACGACTGCCTTAATTGTCATCGTGATTGCCGTAGCTTCTTTCGTAACAGTATTTAGTTTAGTTGCCAGCAAGGCGCTTTTAAGCCAGCGAAATTATCAATCTAGGGTGATTGCTGAGAAAGAAAAAGCAAAAAAACAGTTGGATGCTAACTTAAAATCAGTAACAATTTTACAAACTCAATATAAAGCATTTGAAAATACTAGTGAAAACCTGCTTGGTGGGAATCCGGCTGGAAATGGCGATAAAGATGGTGACAATGCCCGGTTAATATTAGATGCTCTTCCCAGTAAATACGATTTTCCGGCTCTGGCAACCAGCTTAGAAAAAATATTAACGAATGGCAATTATAAAATAGACGTTATTTCAGGCAATGATGATGAGATAGCACAAGATTCAACTTCTACGGCTGCAGCTTTGCCACAAGCAGTACCGATGCCTTTTCAGGTTGGTATCACTGGATCGTATGTATCAATTCAGTCGTTTATTGGTGTGCTTGAGCATTCTATAAGACCAATACAAGTAAACTCTATGAGCCTTACAAGCAGCGATAAAGAAATAGCTTTGACTCTACTTGCCAACACTTATTATCAGCCATCAAAAACATTGAATATTACATTGAAGGACGTCAAATGAAACAAAAAGATATAATTTTAATTTCTGTAGTGATAATCATTAGTGCATTTGCTTCTATTTTAATTTCTAACAGTTTAATCAGCTCACCTAAACACCGTTCAGCTAAGGTAGAAGTAGTCGACAGCATAACTAGTGATTTTGCTAAGCCAGACCCGAAGTATTTCAATAAAGATTCTATAAATCCAACAAAATTGATACAAATAGGTGAAAATCCAAATCCTTCACCATTTCAATAGGATAATTATTTAATGAGCGTTCTATCCGCTACCACAGAAAAACAAGTTGAAGAGGTGCTTATTTCTGATGGTATATTGACTCAGACTCAGCTAGAAGAAATAAGAAAGAATGCTGAAGCTTCAAAGTCTACCTTATTTTCATTTTTGGTAAACGGAAAATTTATTACAGATGAAACGCTGACAAAGACTATAGCAAAAGTAACTAAAGCTCCATATGTGAATTTAAGCGACGTTAAAATTTCACCGGATGCACTGGCGCTATTACCTCAAGAGTATGCTGAGCGATATATGGCAGTACCTTTAGGCGAAATGCATAACAATTTAGTTGTTGCAATGTTGGACGCCGACAATGTACAAGCAGTAGATTTTCTATCTAATAAAATTGGTAGGCCTTTAAAAGTTTATGCTGCAAGTGAAGGTGGTATACGGCAAGTGCTTGCACAGTACAATGCTCAAATCGATAAAGATGTTACAGACGTTTTTTCTGATCAAAAAGACGTTGAAGACCTAGTTGTAGATAAAAATGCTGAAAACGATAAAAAAATAACTAGTATTGTTCAAGATTCACCGATAAGTAAAATATTGACTGCAATATTAGAGTATGCGGCCAAAAATCGAGCAAGCGACATTCATATTGAGCCCAGGGAAAGGGATTTAGTGGTTAGAGTAAGAGTAGATGGTGTACTTCGAGAAATGATGAAATTACCAAAAGCGACAGAACCGCCGATAATCTCAAGAATAAAAATACTCTCGAACTTGAAAATAGACGAGCATAGAATTCCACAAGACGGACAGTTTACAGTAAAGGTTGCCAATAGAGCAATCGATCTTCGAATAGCAATAGCGCCAGTAGTCTGGGGTGAACAAGTAGTCATTAGGTTACTGGATAAAAGTGGTACAAGTTTCAAGTTAGAGGATATGGGCTATCGAGGCAGGGCACTAAGAGCAATACGGAGCGGCTTAGAAAGACCTAACGGTATGATCCTAACTTCGGGACCGACTGGATCAGGTAAGTCCACTTCACTATACGCATTGTTACAAGAGATTAAAGACGATTCTATAAACATTGTTACTCTTGAAGACCCGGTAGAGTATAAGATGGACGGGATTAACCAAATTCAAGTTAATTCTGCAGTAGGCTTAAGTTTCGCTGCCGGTCTCAGATCGATTTTAAGACAAGATCCTAATGTAATAATGGTTGGAGAAATTAGAGATAAGGAAACTGCGACTTTAGCTGTACAGGCAGCATTAACTGGACACTTGGTATTTTCCACGCTTCATACTAATTCAGCTGCCGGTATTCTTCCAAGATTGCTAGATATGGGAATTGAGCCCTTTTTGATTGCATCAACTGTACATACTGTTATCGGACAACGACTGGTAAGAAAAATTACTGAAGAAAAAGAAGAATATCAATCAGATAAAGCTGAAACTGAAGCTATAAATGTGACGATCGGCGATATGTTGCCGGAAAATGATGATGCTAAGAATGCTGTTCAAACAGATTTAGGATTCGATAATTTGCCACTTAAGGGTCAAAACGCTTATACTTTATTTAAGGGCAAAGATAACGCAAATAGCCCGAATGGGTTTAAAGGTCGTATGGGTCTTTATGAAGTATTTGAAATCACCGATAAAATTCAAGAATTAATATTAAAAAGATCTACTACAAATGATATTCAAAAAGCAGCACAAAAGGAACAAGGGATGTTAACAATGCGCGAAGACGGATATTTTAAAGCTTTAGCTGGTAAAACTACGATAGCCGAAGTAAATAGGGTGGCTGCTGATGATAATGCATAGAAAACAAAGGAGAAAAAATGCACGATAATCTAAAGATTGAGTTATTACTTGAAGAGGTTGTTAAACGAAAGGCGTCTGATCTTCACTTACAAGTAGGCATACCACCTATGTTACGAGTCGATGGGGAACTAATTCCGGTACCGTCAACTGCAAATTTAACAGAAGAGTCACTTGAAAATTTGGTATTTGCAATACTTGACGAAGACCAGAAGCAGATCTTATTAAAGGATAAAGAATTCGATTTTAGTTTTGCATTCGGTGATTTGGGACGTTTTCGTGTCAACGCATTTCATGAACGTGGAAATTTAGCTGCTGCACTTAGACTTATTCCAAACGAATTATTATCAATTGAACAACTCGGCTTACCGGAAATAGTCACTAAATTCGCAAACTATCCCAGAGGCCTAGTACTAGTTACAGGCCCAACCGGTTCCGGAAAATCTACCACACTAGCGGCCATAATTCATAAGATTAATTTAGAACGTGCCGTGCATATAGTAACGATCGAAGATCCAATAGAATTTACTCATCGGTCTAAAAAGTCAGTGATTGTGCAACGAGAAGTGCATTATGATACATATTCGTTCAGCGCTGCTTTAAGAAGTAGCTTAAGACAGGACCCTGATGTAGTACTAATCGGTGAGATGCGCGACCTTGAGACGATTGCAGCTGCGATTACGATTGCTGAGACCGGACATTTAGTACTTGCCACGCTTCATACAAATTCAGCTGCTCAAAGTGTAGATCGTATGATAGATGTTTTTCCACCGCACCAGCAGCCGCAGATCAGGGCTCAGTTGTCTAATATTTTAATGGCAATATGTTCGCAAAGGCTTATTCCGTCTATAGGCGGCGGCCGTACTGCTGCTGCAGAGGTTCTAATAGTAACGCCTGCAGTAAGAAACATAGTAAGAGAAGGAAAGAGCCATCAACTTGAAGCTGTGATTCAAACAGGCGGAGAGTTAGGTATGCAGTCAATGGATAAGACTCTAGTTAGCCTAATCCATAATGGAACTATAAGTTACGACGAAGCAAGAAATTATGCGGTTGATATTTCTGAACTTGATCGGCTAATGAGGGGCTAGAATGCTAACTTATAAATATACAGCGCGTGACTCGGTTACTGGCCAAAAAGTAAAATCAACTGTTCAAGCCGACAGCGAAGCGTCTGCTGCTAAAACTATTAAGTTGCAAGGCCAAGTACCGATTGAAATAAGTCTTCAAAACGATACGACTAAGGGAATTGCGCGAATTTTTAACCGTGTAAAAACTAAAGATCGTATATTATTTGCCAGGCAATTATCTACTTTAATCAACGCCGGGCTACCGCTTGTACAGAGTCTTAGAAGTGTAATGGCCCAGTCGACCAGTAAGCCATTAAAAATAATTGTCAGTAGGATTATCTCTGACGTAGAATCGGGGTCTTCTTTTTCGGCATCTTTAGGTCGTCATCCAAATGTATTTAATGAAGTATTCGTCAGTTTAATTGCTGCCGGAGAGATATCTGGAACACTAGATAAATCACTAGAAAGAATTGCCGATCAACAAGAAAAAGATGCAGAAATACTTAGTAAAGTTAGGGGTGCTTTAGTTTACCCAGCGGTTGTACTTTTTGTAATGGCACTTGTTGTCGGATTTATGCTTGTTAAAGTGCTTCCACAGGTTGAGGTTTTATATAAAGATCTACCGGGTGCTAACTTGCCATTAGTTACAGTTATTCTTTTGGCAGCATCACACTTTTTAACAAAGTATTGGTGGCTAGCTATTATAATTCTTGCATTAAGTGGGGTATTCGGTACGCGCTGGATGAGGACTTTGGGTGGAAAGCGGATAGTAGACAATTTAAAGATGAGAATATGGCCGGTAGGACCGTTATTTATGAAAGTTTATATGGCCAGATTTGCAAGAACTGCGACAACATTGGTCTCGAGTGGTGTTCCGCTGTTACAAGTCATAGAAATTACTGCTCGGGCAGTTAATAATATGCAAATTTCCGAATCGCTAAAGCGGGCCGGAGATTTAGTCAAAGGCGGTAAATCTTTGTCAGATTCTTTGACTAACGACCGAAATTTCCTTGAACTTGTCCCTAATATGTTAAGAATAGGCGAACAGTCCGGATCAATGGAAGCTATGCTCGAAAAAATAGCGACGTATTATGAAAAAGAAGTTGATGAGCAGATCAAAACTGTATCAACTTTAATTGAACCAGTGCTGATGATTGTTATGGGTATTGTCGCTATGACTATAGTTGCCGCTATTCTACTACCAGTTTATGGTTTAGTCGGGAAAGGGGTAATAAAATAGAGCTTGCATTTATAGCATAAGCGTCGTAATATCGTTAACATAAGTATAATAAATTCCTAGGGAGGGTATAACAGTGTTTAAACAATTAAGAAAACGAACAGAGGGCTTCACTATAATCGAAGTGATGATAGTTCTTGCTATTGCCGGACTAATTCTTCTAATAGTATTCCTGGCAGTTCCTGCCTTGCAGCGAAATTCAAGAAATACTCAGCGTCGAAATGATGTCGCTAAACTCCTCGCAGCAGTGCAGGAATATGCTAATAACAATAATGGAAGCGTACCTACAGCTACCGGTGTGTTTAATACACAGTTTGCTAGCACGCAGGTAACGACAGGTTTTTACCAAACTGCTAACATAGCGTGGTTATATCAAGCATCTGCCGCTGCTGTGCCTCAACCCGCAACTATAAGCGACGTTACAATTGCCAATAATGCATTTTGTAGCAACAATGCAGCAGTTGCTACCGGCGCTAGCACTAGGACAATTGTCGGGGTGTTCAATATCGAAAGCAGCTCGGGAGCTAGAGTTCAACAGTGTGTCGGATCGTAAAAATAAAATATAATAAGATACAGATTAAAGCGGCCAGTAATGGTCGCTTTTGATATAGTAGAGTTAAATGATTTATTTGATACTGGTTTTTCTAGGTTTAGCTCTCGGTAGTTTTATAAATGCTTTAGTTTGGCGAATACACGAGCTTAAAACCAATTCTAAAATGACACGGAAAAGAAGAAAAGAATTATCGATTATTAAAGGTCGATCTATGTGCCCAAGTTGTAATCATATTCTTGGCGCTAAGGATCTTATTCCTGTTTTTAGCTGGCTTTATTTGCGTGGTAAATGTAGGTATTGCGCTAAATCTATACCCGATAGTCCCTTTGTTGAAATATTTATGTCTATATTATTAGTTTTTTTGTATGCTTTTTGGCCACGTGTTATTTCAGGGAGAGGATTAGTTGATTTTATTTTTTGGGTTTTAATCGCCACAGGACTTGGAGCACTATTTGTTTATGATTTAAAATGGATGATACTGCCTAGTAAAATTATTTATCCGCTATATATTTTGGGGATAATTTCAATTCTAGTAGATATTTTAGTTTTCCATGCTGGCTTTGGGTTAATAATTCAAAGTGTATTTGGACTATTAATAGTCGGTGGGTTATTTTATCTTTTATTTCAGATTTCGAGCGGCAAATGGATAGGAGGAGGTGACGTACGGTTAGGTGGTTTACTAGGCTTTCTAATAGGAGGAATATTACCAGCATTTCTTCTGATATTTATTGCATCTTTGCTAGGCTGTGTAATTTCAATACCATTGCTTCTTTCTAAAAGAGCAAGAGCTAACAGTCAGATACCATTCGGGCCTTTTTTAATAATAGCGGCAGTAGTAACAAAACTGTTTGGTTTAATAATCTTAAATTGGTATAAGCAAAAGTTTTTAATTTTTTAAGTGATTTTACCCCATAAAGCTTATGCTATACTTGGGTATATGCAGGGTGATAACAATTGTAGTGGCTACACTATAGTAGAAGTCATGATTTATTTAGCCGTGACAGGTGTTCTTTTTGTAATTGCGTTTACTACAATCGGCGGCAGGCAGGCCCAGGCTAGCTTTACACAAAGCATCCGAACATTTCAATCGCGGATTACTAACAATTTGAACGATGTATCTACTGGATTTTACCCTAATACTAATAATCTTAATTGTTCGCTAAACGGAGCCGTTATGGGGTCTAAGGTAAGCTTTATAAGCGGTGTATCGACACCTGGCACAAACATAGATTGTACTTTTATAGGTAAAGTCCTACAGTTTAATAATAACTCGTCGACGTTCAATCTAATCACGGTGGTGGGAACTCGGTTAGATAGCAACGGAAACGAGGTATCAAATCTTGTAGATTCACATCCTCTAGCTGCCGTTAAAAATTCTGTATCACCACCAGTTGATTTGACTGTTGCAGATACCTTAGATTCTGGCGTCAGAATCACGGATCTTATTACTTTATCTTCAGGGGTAATTATACATAATAGAGGTGCGGTAGGTTTTTTTACTTCTTTTCCTCAATCTAATTCAAGTTCAGTTTCAGGTTCTTTAAATACCAATGTAGTTTACATTCCAGGAACTACTCTTACCTCTGGTCTGGCAAACACAGTAGCTCACGTTAACTTGTTAGACACATCAATACCTCTTGATTCTTCGTTTTCTCTTAATCCAGTTATCGTAATTTGCTTAGAGGATGGAAATACTGGAGGCAATAATAGGACGGCTGCATTAATCATAAATAACGGTGGTCGGTCAAATACAGTTGAGTTGCATATCGGCGATGAGGCATCTGCAGTTTCAGCTGCATTAGGAGGGACGACGTGTCCATAAAAGACCTTTCAGATAAGGGTGATACTATTATTGAAGTTTTAATTTGTATGGCAATTGTTAGCTTTTCACTCGGAATATCTTACGGCATAGCTAGTCGTAGTTTAGCGCAGGTACGTGTCTCAGAGGAAAGAGGCCAAGAGCTGAGGTTAGCACAACAGCAATTGGAGCGTATTAAACAGTATATTAGTGACAACCCGGACTTAGCTCTTAATCCAGCTGGGATGCCAGGGTCTTTTTATCACGCTGGACTAGCTGGACAATGCATTATTTTGCAGCCAAATCTGACAATTGACCAACCGGCACTTCCGAATGCTTTTGATAAATGTGCTTTAGATCAGAATGGTTCATTTAACGATGAACAGTCGTTGCCACTTATCGGATCAGCTATTGATACAAAATATCCATTTAGAGCTGGTTTACAATTTGATGCCACCAATAAATTAATTTATGTATTTGCCGGGAGATTCTCAGCTAGTGGGGGCTCAGGAGGCAATAGTAATAATTTCGATGTCGTGACACTGATTTATAGGACAAATTAAAATGTGGAATAACTCTAAAGGATTTACAATTGTAGAACTGATGATCGCCACCAGTGTCTTTTCGATCATTCTACTTATTTGTGCGACTGCATTATTGGATATAGGCAAGGTCTATAATAAAGGTATTATTAGTATTCAAACACAAAATGCCTCAAGATCTATTATGGATGAACTTGCTAACCAGGTACAGTTTGGTGTATCACCTCCGTCTGCTATTCATACCCAAGCTTATTCTTTTCTCAGTGTTCACAGTTTCTGTATTGGTGAAACTAGATATTCTTATGCGATTGATTCGGAAGTAGTAGATACCGGCTTTAGTCTTGGTAATCGTAAATCACCGCATGCATTGTGGCGAGATACATCGAGTGATCCAAATACTTGTGTACCTGCTGACTTAACACAATCAAATCCTTCTGTAATCGGTGGAATATCCGGTACTGGCAAGGAAATGATTCCAGCTAATATTAGACTGCGTACACTGTCTCTCCAATTGGTGAGCGGTAACTTATGGAAACTAAGTTTAAGCATCGTATATGGAGATGATATATTTCTACGCCGACTGCCGCCAGGTAGTGGTCCTATAATTAGTTGTATCAGCACTAACAGTGGTGGTAGTTATTGCGGTATTTCGGATTTAAGTACAGAAGTACAAAGGACACTTAAATGATTAAAAATTTGGATAAAGACGAATCAGGCATTATCGCTATTGTAGTTACCATAATAGTGTTAATTGTAATAACAATTACCGTAATCGGCTTTGCGCAAATAGCCCGAAGAGAAGAGCGGCAAGCTCTAGATAGGCAATTAAGTATACAGGCGAATTATGCTGCTGAAACTGGTATAAACGATGCAGTAGACGCAATAAGGAATAAAGCAACTAACAGTTTTTCAGGAACAAAAACTTCTTGTTTTCCCCAGACAATATCAGAAACTTCATCTCCCTCAAATAAACTAGCTATTCCTGCCGGACTAGGAACTATATTAGGTGGTGTCAGCGCTTCCAGCGAATACACGTGTCTATTAATTAATAATGCTCCAAAAGACATACAGTATTCGGCAGTCCCGACTGATAGTTCGCTCAGGGCCGATTTTACAATCCCTACTTCAGCCCCCAAATGGCTGGTAATAGGTTGGAGTGGACAGAGTAAATCATTTACTAATCCAGGCTCATTTGTTTTCCCGTCTTTGACTGGCTGGGTATCTAGCAGCGGTGTAGGGCAGGCACCTGTACTTAGAGTTGACTTAACAAATATAACAGGAGCTAATCCATATAGCCGCGATAAACTTATTGATAATACCTACACAGGTTTTTTCTACCCGTCAGCCGGTGGCCCTAATAATAGAGGTAACAGTATATTCGTGACTAATATTGCTAAAAATAGAGGAGTCGTAGTCGGTGGGGAGTGTAATATAAGCCATAATAATACGGTGCCCGGGATAAAAGAATTCTTACCGCAGGACTGTAATGTGGCAATTAATCTAGCTTTTGTAGTGAGTCAACATTTTCTTATTAGATTAAAGTCTATTTACGCTCCGGCAAGAGTTACGGTAAAAGCACTAGATGGTCCGTTAAATAAATTAAGCATTGTCGGAGCACAAACAGAGATAGACTCAACTGGTAAAGCAAACGACGTTTTAAAAAGGCAACAGGTTAGAATTTCATTCCAGCCTTTATCTCCGGATTTTGCAGTTCAAACTCGGGATTCTATTTGTAAAAGACTTTATACTTCTTTTATGGTTAATGCATCTACTGACTTGCCAGGCGATAATGCCTGCGATCCTGGTCCTTAACTTTTACTCGTGTGAAATTTTTGGTGTACTGCTTTTAAGTGCGGATCAGTAACATGAGTATATATTTGGGTAGTAGAAATATTACTATGACCTAATAATGCCTGGACGCTTCGAAGATCTGCTCCGTTCATTAATAAGTCAGTTGCAAATGAGTGACGAAGTGTGTGCGGTGAAACGTGTTTTGTAATTCCAGCAAGTAGTGCGTATCTGGCAACCATTCTTTGTATGCTTCTAGCGGTTAATCTATGAAAATTACCTGACAAGTCTATTTTTTTAGATCCGCTATATCGTACAAAAAGGGGCTTTGTAGTATCACTTCGTTTTTCTATGTATCTTTGAATCCATTCCGAAGCATCAGGGCTTATGAAAACCGGACGGTCCTTTTGACCTTTACCCCTTACCATAAATTCCCGCCGTTTTAAATTAATATGGTCGCGGTCTAATCCAACTAGTTCTGATACTCGCAGACCGCTGCTAAACAATAATTCAAGAATAGCCCTGTCTCTTAACCCCGGTAGTTTATTTATGTCTGATTGAGCGAATAATCTGTCAACTTCTTCTGGCGAAAGGAAAGTCACCTGTTTTCTAACAGTTCTTCCTAGCTCAATCTTATCAGCCGAAAGTGCAGGAATATCGCGTTTAGCGCAATACTTTAAAAAACTTCTTAGTGCAATTAGATGGTAGTTTTGGGTTGTTTTTTGAAGTTCGTCGGACGTGTTAGTGCCAAGACGGTTAAGCCATAAACGCCATTTTCTTACTAATTCTGGATTGATATCTTGAACACTTATGTCGCCGCCGAAATCTGAAAGTCGGGTTAAATAATGATCATAATTACTTATCGTTTTTTGAGATCTATTTTGTTCTATTTCTAGATATTCTAAAAAATCGGTTTTAGCTTTAGCGAATAACATATTAACATTGTACGACATTAACTGGTTATATTTTGATATTTAATTTTTTCATTAACAGGGGTAGCGTGTTATAATTGATAAAAATAGCTAAACAGGAAAATTATTAAAAAATGGAACGCACATTAATCGTACTTAAACCAGATACTATCCAGAGGCAAATTATCGGTGAAATTATTACTCGATTTGAAAAAACCGGCTTAAAGATCATCGGCTGCAAGATGGTTAAACCAGATCACGAGCATTACTATCACCACTACGAAACAATTGGAAAAATGATATCCAGAAGAGGCCAGGATGCATTTGATGCCACAATTGACTTAATTAAAAATAGTCCAGTTATAGCGATTGTATTAGAAGGTATTGAAGCCGTTAGCCTAGTTAGAAAGATGGTTGGTACGACAGAGCCGAAAGAAGCGCTTCCCGGTACCATTAGAGGAGATTATGCTCACATTAGTTTCGCCCATGCCAATGCCAATGGGATTGGTATTGCTAATCTAATTCATGCTTCAGGTGATAAAAATGAAGCAGAGCTTGAAATCAAACACTGGTTTAATGCTAATGAAATTTTTAGCTATGAAACGGTACATGAGCAATATACTCAAGCAGGCAAAACCGTTAAGTAGTTAATTTTATTTTAATGGTGCCCCGGGAGGGATTCGAACCCCCGACGCCCACCTTAGGACGGTGGCGCTCTATCCAGCTGAGCTACCGGAGCAACAAAGTTAGTATACGAAAAAAAACTCCTTGAACCTAAAATGATTAACCTATAACCTTAATCTATATGAGCGTTAAGTACTTTGCAGATCAGTTTGACGATGAAGAAGTACTTTTTGTATTTAGAAAGCACCCTATAGTTATGCGAAAAGGGCTAATTATTGGTATGTTTGCGTGGCTAATTGGTCCAGTTTTTACGATTATACTTACGATTGTCTATAGTAATAACCCAGAGAAATATCCGACACTTCAGTTTTTTTTCTTAAGCTTACTCGGCAGCATGGTCTTAGGTAGCATACTATTCCTACCTTCTTGGATAGGTTGGCACTACAGTGTTTTTATTGTATCTGATCAAAGGTTCATACAGATTACCCAAAAAGGATTATTTCATAGAGCCGTTGTTGATATCGGTTTGCCCCAGATACAAATGGTAAATTATGAAATATCAGGTTTGCAGGAAACCTTATTAGGATTTGGTACAATAATGATGCAGACATATATGGGTGATCTGGTAATACATGATATTCACCATCCAGCCAAGATCCAAAAGAAATTAATGCGCATATTACGAGAGAAGGGAATAATTAACACCGTTTATCCTGCGAAAGATAGTACCGGTGATAATGTAGACTTAGTTAATGAAACGTAGATTTAGAAAAGCTCTAAAGCAGAAAGTATTAAATAGAAACGAAGAGGTTGAAAATCCCGAAGGTGAGAGCGTACCTAGAATTACTAATGAAACGGTTGCAGCGCACCGCGAGGAAGTAATCGGTCAAGCCCGTAAGTATATTTATCCGCTTCAACATTCAAAACACCGTATAGTCCTCATCTCGACAGCTTTATTTATAGCGGTATTCGTTTCATTTTTTACATATTGCACGCTTGCACTATATAAACTTCAGACAAATTCAGCATTTTTATACCGGGTTACACAGGTGATACCTTTTCCTATAGCTGAAACTAGTAATCATTTTGTAGCATATGAAAATTATTTGTTTGAACTTCGGCACTATGTACATTATTACGTAACTCAACAAAAACTAGATTTTAATACTCCTGCCGGTAAACAGCAGTTGGCTGATTTTAAAAAAAGAGCTTTGGATAAAGTGATAAACGACAGCTACATTAAGCAACTAGCCAGCCAACATAAGATTAAAGTCACCGATAGGGAAGTAGATGATCAGATCACTATAGTCAGAAACCAAAATAGGTTAGGCGATAGTGATAAAGTTTTTGCCGATGTATTACGGGAATATTGGGGGTGGTCTATAAATGATTTTAAAAGAAGTCTGAGATCTGAACTGTTATCTCAAAAGGTAGTGGCTGCCCTCGACACCGATGCGACTTTTCGTTCCCAAAGCGCTTACAATGAATTAAAAAGTGGCACACCTTTTGAGCAAATAGCAAAAAAGTACTCAGATGATTTATCTAAAGATAGCGGAGGAGAATATGGATATCCTGTAGACCGCACATCACGAAGTTTAAGTGCTCAAGCTGCTGATGCACTATATAAACTTAAGCCAGGTCAATACTCAGAAATTGTTAATACTGGGTACGCCCTCGAAATACTAAAAAATATTGAAACTAACGGCGACAAGATTAGAGCCGCACACATTGTTTTTAATCTAAAAGATATCAACACTTATTTAAACGACTTAAAAGACAAACATAAAACAAGAGTATTTGTCAGTATTTAATCTGTTTTTAAGCGAATTATTAGATTAATTCTTATGCTTGCTAAATATATCAAAAGGTGTAATATTAATTTCAACAGGTATACTACGAGTCATACTTTGTGAGCGAGTAGAGTAATAGGTCGTCCTGTAGTAGAAACAAGAAAAGGATTACGCAATTATATGGCAAGTAAGTTATTTGTAGGGAGATTACCTTACAGTGTGACTAGTGAACAACTTAAAGAGTTATTTGCAGCACACGGAACAGTTGTATCGGCTGTAGTGATAATTGACAAATTTTCAAACGAATCCAAAGGTTTTGGCTTCGTTGAAATGTCTTCACAAGAAGAAGCAGATGCAGCAGTTAAAGCACTAGACAATTCTGAAGTTGAAGGACGACAAATTGTAGTTAGTATTGCCCGGCCACAAGAAAAGCGCCCACCTCGTGAAGGTGGCGGTGGTGGTTATGGCGGTGGTGATCGCGGTGGTTTTAAACCTCGCGGCGATAGACGATATTAAGTCTTTAAAATAAATAAACAAAAACCCCTTTTTACAGGGGTTTTTGTTTTATAGTCCAGTTTTCTTCTTAATAAGTATCATTTCTCGTATAATTTTAAAATGAAATTAAAAATAAATAAATTACATCTGCGAGATATAAATTTTTCGAAATATGTATTTTTCAGTATTTTAATATTTATATTACTCTTTTTTATTATTCATATTTATTTTTTATCCCTGTTGCTGCTGCTTATTATATATGTATACATTATTCCTTTACCAAACATAGGGCTAATTTTGAGGCTGTTTTTATCAATTATTCTTTTTAGTATTTTAATAAGCTCATTAGGGTATATTTTAACTTTTCTAAAAATTCGATATACACCAGGACTTATTTTGATTTATCTTAGTTCAGTAGTATCTATCAACTATTTGTACGTTTACAAAACAAATAAGCGGGGCACTTTAAATATTGAGCATTACTTTCCATTCTATGAAATAGTTGCCTTAATTTTCTCGTTGGGTCTTGGTATTTATTTGACGTTGCCATTAGCCGTGAACCATACTTTTGTCGATAGAATTAGACAAATTGCAATTGGTGAAGATTCTGAAGCGCATTTTAAAATAATTAATGCTATACAGACTAAAAAATCTTTTGATTTTACTAAGCCACCATTATATGAGAAGGCAACTTCGGATTATTCGGCATACCCTCAAGCTTGGCATTTTAACGTAGCTGTCCTAAATGATTTTATCTATTCAAAAAATAATTTATTTAATGCCATCAGACTTAAAAAGTTAATGGGGGTTTACCTATATTCAGCGGTTTTTACTTATGTAGCTTTAATTTTTTTATTTACTTACTTGGGTTTATCTATTCTAAAGATAAGAAATTCAAAATTGAGCATAATGATAATAGGAATCTTAGTTTCATGGTACATACAAACATTTAGTTCGTATTATTTGTTTAAAGATGCCTTTTATCCCAATATTTACGTCTACGCCATCTTGTTTTGCATCATTATACTTTTGCTCAATTTAATGGAAAAAAATATAAAAAAGCATTATTTTCATTTCGTTATTATTTCGTTAATGGTATCAAGCATTTCTCCAGCTTATTTGTTCTTGTGGCCACCGATTTTGTTTTCTACTCTGCTTAGCCTGATTGATTATTTAAAGACAAACAGGATTAGGTTATTTTCAAATTTTAATACGATAGTATTGATCATTCTTGCGTTAGGAATCCCACAATTTATATATACTCTACTACATTATTCATCTAGCAGTGTAAACACCGACGGCGCCATTTGTCAAGCTCCCACTTTCCCGAACACCCTGTTCAGAAGTTTCTTCGGGTTACGAATAGTTTTAGCGTAGG